>JBMUAQ010000089.1:0-8651 GCA_049454855.1 Ilumatobacteraceae bacterium | reverse complement strand
GGCTTCGTGAAGGACGTGGTGCCCCGCTACCGCACGATGCGCGGCCGCAGGGTCGAGCGTCGCTTCGGGTGGGACTGCCACGGTCTGCCTGCCGAGGTGGAGGCGGAGAAGGAACTCGGCATCTCGGGTCACCCAGAGATCGCCGCGTTCGGGATCGACAGATTCAACGACGCGTGCCGGACGAGTGTGCTCCGCTACACCGACGAGTGGCGCCGCTATGTCACGAGGCAGGCGCGCTGGGTCGACTTCGACAACGACTACAAGACCCTCGATCCCTCCTACATGGAGAGCGTGATGTGGGCGTTCCGCACCCTGTGGGACAAGGGTCTGATCTACGAGGGGTACCGCGTGCTCGCGTACTGCTGGAGGTGCGAGACCCCGCTGTCCAACACCGAGACCCGCATGGACGACGTCTACCGGGACAGGCAGGACCCAGCACTGACGGTGTGGTTCCGCCTGGAGACCGGCGAGCGCATCCTCGCCTGGACGACGACGCCGTGGACGCTCCCGTCGAACCTCGCGCTCGCGGTCGCACCGGACGTGGACTACGCGCTCATGCGCGACGCCGACGGCAGCACCTACGTGCTCGCGGACGCCCGGGTGGCGTCGTACGAGAAGGAACTGTCGGGGGCGGAGCGGGTCGGGACGGTCAAGGGGTCCGATCTCGTCGGCCGCCCGTACGAGCCGTTGTTCCCGTTCCTCGCCGGCACGGAGAATGCCTTCCGTGTGCTCGCCGGCGACTTCGTCACCACCGACGACGGAACAGGTGTCGTGCACCTTGCCCCGGGGTTCGGTGAGGACGACCAGAACGTGTGCAACGGTGCGGGCATCCCCACGCTCTGTCCGATGGACGAGCACGGCCGCTACACGGCCGAGATCGTGCCGTGGGCGGGACGGCACGTGTTCGAGGCGAACCCGGACGTGATCCGCGAGCTGAAGTCGATGGGGCACGTGGTGCGCCATGACACCTACGACCACAGCTACCCGCACTGCTGGAGGTGCAACGAACCGCTCGTGTACCGCGCGGTGTCATCGTGGTTCGTGAGGGTCACCGAGTTCCGCGAACGCATGGTGGAGCTGAACGGGCAGATCACCTGGGTGCCCGAGCACCTGAAGGAGGGCAGTTTCGGCAAGTGGATCGCGAACGCCCGCGACTGGGCGATCAGCCGCAATCGTTTCTGGGGCTCTCCCATCCCGGTGTGGAAGAGCGACAATCCCGACTTCCCGCGCATCGACGTGTACGGCAGCTACGAGGAGATCGCCCGCGACTTCGGCGTGCAGGTGGTCGACCTCCACCGTCCGATGGTTGATGAACTGGTGAGGCCCAACCCCGACGACCCGAGCGGGAAGTCGATGATGCGCAGGGTGCCCGAGGTGCTCGACTGCTGGTTCGAGAGCGGCTCCATGCCGTTCGCCCAGGTGCACTACCCGTTCGAGAACCGTGAGTGGTTCGAGAGCCACTACCCGGGCCACTTCATCGTGGAGTACATCGGCCAGACCCGCGGGTGGTTCTACACGCTCCATGTCCTTGCCACTGCGCTGTTCGACCGACCGGCTTTCTCCACCTGCGTGAGCCACGGGATCGTGCTGGGTGACGACGGCGCGAAGATGTCGAAGAGCCTCCGCAACTATCCCGACCCGATGCTGATGTTCGACTCCCACGGAGCCGATGCGATGCGGTGGTACCTCATGTCGTCACCGATCCTGCGTGGCGGTGACTTCTCGGTCACCGAGCAGGGGATGCGGGACACCGTCCGGCAGGTGATCCTGCCGCTGTGGAACTCGTGGTACTTCCTGTCGCTGTACGCGAACGCGGCAGGCACCACAGGTTCGCCCCGAACGGACTCCCCGCACGTTCTCGACCGCTACGTGCTGTCGAAGCTGCGGGCCACCGTCGGGTCGGTGACCGACGCGATGGACGACTACGACCTCTTCGCCGCGTGCGGCTCGGTCCGTTCGTTCCTCGATGTGCTGACGAACTGGTACATCCGGCGCAGCAGGGACCGTTTCTGGTCGGGGGACCGGGACGCGATCGACACACTGCACACCGTTCTCGACGTCCTCGTCAGGGCCGTCGCCCCGCTTCTTCCGCTCGTGGCCGACGAGGTGCACCGTGGACTCAACCCGGGCGCCGACAGTGTCCATCTGTGCGACTGGCCGGACGTGTCGGGTCTTCCCGATGACGACGCGCTCGTGGCGGCGATGGACCTGGTGCGGGATGTGTGTTCGTCCGCACTGTCCGTGCGCAAGGCTCACTCGCGCCGCGTCCGGTTGCCGTTGCTGTCGCTCACTGTCGCTGCACCGGACGCTGCGGCTCTGGACCCGTTCGCCGACATCGTGCGCGACGAGGTGAACGTGCGCGAGGTTCTCCTCACAACCGACGTCGCCGCGGTGGCCTCGCACGAGCTGCAGGTGCAGCCAGCAGTGCTCGGCCCGCGACTCGGGGGGCGCACCCAACAGGTGATCAAGGCGGTGAAGGCCGGCGAGTGGACGATGAACGGCGACACGGTGGAGGTGGCGGGGGAGGTTCTCCGGCCCGGCGAGTTCGCACTGCGGCTCGTGACCGCCGCGGACACCGCGAGCGCGGCACTGCCCGGCGGTGCGGGTGTGGTGCTGCTGGACGTGACGCTCACCCCCGATCTCGAGGCCGAGGGCACTGCGCGCGACCTGGTGCGGGCGGTGCAGCAGGCGCGGCGCGAGGCCGGGCTGCATGTGTCGGACAGGATCAGGCTGGTGCTCGGGGCAGAACCCGCAACGAGGGCCCGTCTCGAGGCCCATTCGGAGATGGTGGCGAGGGAAACCCTTGCGGTCGAGGTGGTTTGGGACGGTTCAGCAGCCCCCAACGTGGACCTCGACGGAACATCCGTACATGTGTCACTCACCGCGGTTCATTGAGCAACTGACACCCACCGAATAGTCTCAGCGCCGACATTCCCGAGAGGACACCCTCATCATGGCCACACACAAGAAGTCCCCCAAGAAGCCGGCAGCCAAGAAAGCAGCGCCAAAGAAGAAGCCCGCCCCGAAGAAGGCAGCCAAGAAGAAGCCCGCCCCCAAGAAGGCAGCCAAGAAGAAGCCTGCTCCCAAGAAGTCTGCTCCCAAGAAGCCGGCGCCAAAGAAGCCGGCGCCAAAGAAGAAGCCGGCACCCAAGAAGCCTGCTCCCAAGAAGGCAGCCAAGAAGCCGGCAGTGAAGTCGGCCGCAGCCAAGAAGGCCCAGCAGCGCGAGGCCGCCGCGCGCAAGAAGGTGGAGGAGAAGCGCCGCAGGGAACTTGCCGCGAAGAAGGCCGCGGAGAAGAAGGCGAAGGCGGAGAAGGCAGCCGCCAAGAAGGCAAAGCAGAAGGAACTCGCCGCGAAGAAGGCCGCGGAGAAGAAGGCCAGGGTCGAGCGCGAGCGCGAGAAGAAGCGGATCGCCGCCGAGCGTGCGAAGGCACAGAAGCTGAAGCTCGAGGAGCAGGCCCGCGCCCGTCGCCAGAAGGAAGAGGAGCGGCTTGCCGCAAAGGCTGCCCGCGAGAAGGCGGCGGCCGAGGCGAAGGCAGCCCGCGAGAAGGCTGCCGAGGAGGCACGGGCCGCCAAGGAGGCCGCCAAGCGCGCCGCGGCGAAACTGCCGCCCCCGAAGCCGCCGATCGTCAAGGGGCCATCGCAGGACGGGGTCACCTCCACCCGCGAGTTCGACCTGAAGTTCCTCTTCGCCCAGCGAGACCTCCTGCTCGACGAGCGCGGCAAGCTCGTCGGCCAGGCGAACCGCCTGGAGCGCGAGGCAAACGCGCTGATCGAGGATGCGGAAATGGGCGACGTGCAGTTCGACGACGAGGGTGGCGAGGGCGACACCATGGTTGTCGAGCGCGAACAGGACCTCACGCTGTCGGCGTCCGCCCGGCAGACGGTCGAGGAGATCGATGCCGCGCTCGAGCGAATGAAGAAGGGTGAGTACGGCTACTCGGAGATCTCGGGCCTGCCGATCCCGCGCGAGCGTCTCAAGGCGCTGCCGTGGGCGACGGAGCTCGTCACCGAACGTGCCGGCGGCTTCAGCAACAACCGTCGCTGAGTGACGCCGATGATGAGGGCACGCCGGTGGTACCTGGCGATTGCGCTCGTCGTCGTTGTGCTCGACCAGGTCACGAAATCCTGGGCGCTGGACGCACTGGATGACGGCCGGGTGATCGACGTCGTGGGGACCCTCCGGTTCGCCCTCGGTTTCAACAGCGGAATGGCCTTCTCGAAGGGGGAGGGCTGGGGGCCCGTCATCGGTGTCGTCGCCACCGCTGTGCTCGTGTACCTGTTGTCCACGCTCCGGCGCACGGGTTCGGCCGTGTCCGCCACCGGGCTTGCCCTCGTCATCGGTGGTGCCTCGGGGAACCTCGTCGACCGGCTCTTCCGGGGGGATGCGTGGATGCGCGGTTCGGTGGTCGATTTCATCGACCTGCAGTGGTGGCCCGTGTTCAATGTTGCCGACTCCGCGATCACGGTGGGTGCGGTGCTCCTCGTCCTCGGAGCCCTCCGGGAGGGCAGGAATGCCGGCGCGGACGGGGCGACGGAGACGGAGGAGGCTCCGTCGGGATGATCGTCACCGAGGAGATCCCTGCCGCTCTCGCGGGCGAGCGTGTCGACCGGATCGTGTCTCTCGTGGCCGACGTGTCACGTGCGCAGGCGCGCGAGCTCGTTGCCGCCGGCGGGGTCACAGTGGACGGTGCGCCGGCTCCCTCGGGGAAGTTGCGACTGGTGGAGGGACAGACCGTCACCGTGGACCTGTCGATGATCCCCGAGGAGGAGCTGCCGGCCGCTGACCCCTCGGTGGACTTCGGTGTGCTGCACGAGGACGCGCACTGCGCGGTGATCGAGAAGCCCGCCGGTCTGGTTGTGCACCCTGCCCCCGGTCACCCCGACGGCACTCTCGTCAACGGTCTGCTTCACAGGTGGCCTCAGGTGGTCGATGTCGGCCAGCCGGCCCGGCCGGGAATCGTGCATCGGCTCGATGTGGGAACGAGCGGGCTGATGGTGGTTGCCCTCACGCAGGAGGCGTACGAGGGGCTCGTGGGTGCACTGTCGGCGCACGACGTCCGCCGCGAGTACGTCGCACTTGCATGGGGCCGTTTCGAGTCCTCGTCGGGACTGATCGACGCCGCCATCGGTCGCGACCCCCGCGACCCGCTTCGCATGGCGGTCGTGCGCGACGGCAAGTTCGCCCGCACGAGGTTCGAGGTGGAGCGCGAGTTCACGGAACCGGTCGACCTGTCGCTGGTGCGTTGCTCGCTCGAGACCGGTCGCACCCACCAGATCAGGGTTCACCTGGCGGCCGTCGGTCATCCGGTCGTGGGTGACGGAACCTACGGTGGGGTGAGGCCCTCGCTCCCGGCACCGCGGCCGATGCTTCATGCACAGGCTCTGGCGTTCGACCACCCCGTCACGGGCCGGCACATGGAGTTCACTGCACCCGTGCCGGCCGACATGGCCGCTGTTGTCGGCCGCTGCGCCTGACGGTCAGTGCGAGTGGCCGTGGAACCTGGCCTCGGGCCACGGGCCCTCGCCGGTCGCGGCCCGTGCGATGTCGCGCAGCGTGTAGGTGTCGAGGTGCTCGCGCATGTGACGCCCCGCGAGGTCCCAGATGGCGAGCAGCACGCACTGGCCCTCGTGGTCGCACGACCCGTCCTGGTGGGGCTGTCCGAAGTCGCCCACGGTGATCGGGCCGTCGACGGCCGACACGATGTCGGAGAGCCGGATCTCCGCGGGGTCGCGTGCGAGCACGTACCCGCCGCCCACACCGCGCTTCGACCGCACGAGTCCGGCCCCCTTCAGGGCCAGGAGAATCTGTTCGAGATAGGGCTGGGGGAGTGCGGTCCGCTCCGCGATGTCCCTGACGGAGATCGGACCGGCGGTCTCGGAGTGCAGCGCAAGCGACAACAGGGCACGGCAGGCGTAATCACCCCGGGTGGACACTCGCACAGGCTCATCGTAGGTGCTGGACTGTGGGGATGAGCCGACCATCCCCCGTCCTGCCCGCCTACGGACGCGGCTCTCTCCCCGACGTGGTCCCCGCCCTGCTCGGGCCGACCGGCACGGGAATGCCCGGGTGGATGCCCGCCGCAGTCCACGGTGCGCATCGGACGGTGCTGTTTCTCGTCGACGGGCTGGGCTGGAACCAGCTGCGCGCGCGTCCGCACCTCGCACCGGTGCTCACGTCGTTCGCCGGTGGCCCGGTCACGTCCGTTGCGCCGACGACCACCGCGACCGCCCTCACGTCCGTGACCACCGGCCTCACCCCGGGTGAGCACGGCATCATCGGGTACCGGATGGACATGGGCGGCACCGTGATGAACACGCTCCGCTGGGCCGGCGCGAACGGGGACATGACACGGGTGCACCCTCCGCTCCAGGTCCAGGCATGCCCGGCGTTCATGGGCGCCTCCGTCCCGGTGGTGAGCAGGGCCGACCTCGAGGACACCTCGTTCACCGCCGCCCACCTGAACGGTGTGCGCGCGATGGGCTGGCGGGTGGCAAGCAGCATCCCGGTCATCGTGTCGTCTGCGGGCGCGGCGGGTGAGTCGTTCGTGGACGCGTACTACGACGGGCTCGACAAAGTCGCCCACGAGCACGGGTTCGGTCCGCACTACGACGCCGAGCTCCGGTTCGTCGACTGGCTCGTCGGTCGGATGCTCGAGGCACTCCCGTCCGGTACCGCACTTCTCGTCACCGCCGACCACGGACAGGTGCATGTCGGTGACAACACGAGGCTTCTTGATGACGACGTTGCGTCGCTGGTGCACCGTCAGTCGGGCGAGGGACGGTTCAGATGGCTTCATGCGCGCCAGGGCAGGGAGTCCGCGCTCCTCGAGGAGTGCGGCCGTTATGACGACATCGCCTGGGTGGCTCCCCGGGAGCAGGTGCTGGACGAGGGGTGGTTCGGGCCGCGCGCAACCGCGGCTGCCGCTCGACGCATGGGGGACGTGGCGCTCGTGCCGCACGCGCCGGTGAGCTTCGACGACCCGGCGGAGGGAAGTCACTTCTCCCTCGTCTGCCGTCACGGTTCCCTGACCGAGGACGAGATGCTTGTGCCCCTGGTTGCCGCCCGCGCGGGCTGAGCGTCCCGACCGCGCGATGCGCTGGCAGACTGACGGGGTGCAGGAAGACACCACCCCCGAGTCGTCCCCGTTGAGTGCCGAGGTGATCGACGGTCGCCCGTTCCCCGTGAGCCCGGACGGCAGCGGCGCCGAGGTGCCCACCGAGTCCGTGACCGAACCGGCAAAGGTGATGCGCATCGGATCCATGGTGCGCCAGCTGCTCGAGGAGGTTCGCTCGACGCAGCTCGACGAGGCGAGCCGCGAGCGACTGGCCGAGATCTACGAACGTTCGATCGTGGAGATCTCCCACGCCCTGTCGCCCGACCTCGTGCAGGAACTGCAGATGCTCGCGCTCCCGTTCAAGGACGGTGAGATACCCACCGATGGTGAACTGCGCATCGCGAAGGCCCAGTTGGTCGGTTGGCTCGAGGGATTGTTCCACGGGATACAGGCCACGCTCTTCGCACAGCAGCTGGCGGCGCGCCAGCAGATCGAGCAGATGCGCCAGATCCCTGGTCAGCCCTCTCAGGGGCCGGGCTCGTCCGGCGGCACGTACCTCTGACATCCCGCCCCGGTCGGTGGTCACCGGGAAACGGGGCCCGGGGAGCCGGGTACACGCTCCTGCTATTTTCAGGAATCCCAGCGCTGTAGTTTGCTGGCCTTCCCGGGACGGCACGGTCCCTCCGGGCGGTCACGGGTCAGCAGCGCCCCGGGGTCGTAAGTCGGCGGGACGTCCGCCCTGAGAGCGGAGGTGGGCACAGTGGCATCGTCATTCACTCATCTCCATGTGCACACCGAGTACTCGATGCTCGACGGGGCGGCACGTCTCGATGCGCTGGTGGCGAAGGCGGTCTCCGACGGCCAGCCCGCGCTCGGCATCACCGACCACGGCAACATGTACGGGGTCATCGAGTTCTACAAGGAGTGCCGCAAGCAGGGCATCAAGCCGATCATCGGCACCGAGGCCTACATGGCCCACGAACACCGGACCGAGCGGATCCCGCGGCGTGGTCGCATGGACGACAACGGAGGCGTTGACGAGGGCGGGCGCAAGCAGTACTACCACCTCACCCTGCTGGCCGAGACCAACGAGGGCTACCGCAACCTCATCAAGCTCTCGAGCCTCGCATTCATGGAGGGGTACCACTACAAGCCGAGGATGGACTGGGACCTGCTCCAGCGGCACTCCGCGGGTCTCATCGCCACCACCGGCTGCCTCGGGGGTCACGTGCTCCAGGCACTCGTGAACGGCGACGAGAAGGCAGCGCTCGAGCGTGCATCACGTCTGCAGGACATCTTCGGCCGCGACAACCTGTTCGTGGAGCTGCAGGACCACGGCATCGCGAACCAGCGCCGCACCAACCCCCAGCTTGTCGACATCGCGAGGCGCATCGGGGCGCCACTGCTGGCCACCAACGACTCCCACTACGTCGAGCGCTCCGACCACGAGGCGCACGACGCGCTGCTGTGCGTGCAGACGGGGTCGTTCATGCGTGATGCCGACAGGTTCAAGTTAGAGGGCACGGAGCACTACATGAAGACGGCCGCGGAGATGCGTCAGCTGTGGCGCGAGATCCCCGAGTCGTGTGACAACAC
>JBMUAQ010000088.1:0-8675 GCA_049454855.1 Ilumatobacteraceae bacterium | reverse complement strand
TGATGTCGTACACCTTCCCTGCCGGCACCCACCGGGGCGACGGGGCAAAGACGAAACCCACGGCGTCCGCACCCAGGGCGACCGCGAGAAGTGCGTCCTCCTCGCGGGTGATGCCGCAGATTTTCACGAACACTGCACGAAAGGTAGTGCCGGACGACAGACGGCGCGGGTGATTCCCCGCCGAGCCCGTCAGCCGACAATCAGGTCGCGCAGTGCCGCCGCGGGATCGGCAGCGGTCACCAGGTGCTCGCCCACCAGCACCGCGTCGTACCCCGCGGAACGCAGCGACGCAGCATCCGCCCGCCCGCGCACACCGCTCTCGGCAACGCGCACCGCCGATGCAGGAATGTGCGATGCGACCCGGACGGCCCTCGCATGGTCGACCTCGAATGTCACGAGATCCCGCTGGTTCACCCCGATGAGCGTCGCCCCCGCCGCGACTGCGGCATCGATCTCCGCCTCGTCATGTGTCTCCACCAGCGCATCGATGCCGACGTCCCGCGCGACGGCAAGGAACTGCGCCAGCTCCGCCACCGTGAGCGCCGCGACGATCAACAACACACAGTCGGCCCCCATGATCCGCGCATCGCAGACATCCCTTGCATCCACCGTGAAGTCCTTGCGGATGACGGGGAGCGAGCATGCCCCGCGGGCCGACCGCAGGTCCTCCACCGAGCCCCCGAAGTGTTCTGCGTCCGTGAGAACCGACAGGCACGTGGCACCTCCCGCCTCGTACGAGGCCGCGAGCACGGCAGGGTCGAGGCCCGTGCGCAGGTCGCCCTTCGACGGGGAGCGCCTCTTGATCTCGGCTATCACCGCCAGCCGTCCCGCCGACCTCAACGCAGAGGAGAAGCCGCGTACCGGCGGGCACGAACGTGCCTCGTCAAGGAGGGAACGGAGACTGCGCGTGTCGGCTGCGGCCCTGGCACGGTGCCGGGCCAGGATCGCGTCGAGGTAGGTGGGGGCCGCCATCGGTGCTGCGACCCGGGCCGCTCAGAGGCCCTTGCCGCCGATGGGCTTGATGCCGTGGAACTCGGGCGCGCCACCGATGAACGGGGCGAGTCCCTTCTGGAACGGCTTGAACCAGTCGGCGGCACCGTGCGCCGCCTGTGCCTCGGCGGACTCGTACATCTCGTAGATCCACAGGGCGTTCGCGTCGCCCATGTCCTCGTGGAGGAGGTAGTAGCGCGTGCCCTCCTCCTTCGCCACGTGCTCGTACGCCGCACTGAAGGCCTTCGCGAGGTCATCGCGCTTCCCCTCCGCGGCGATCAACTTCACGATCAATGACACCTGGCTCATCACAGTTCCTTTCGGGCCGAGGCCGCAAACATACACCCGGGGGGCGAGGTGCTCAGAAGCCGAGGATCCTGCGCACCTCGGCACGCAGGCCCGACACAGGCACACGCACCTGCTCCATGGAGTCCCGGTGACGGATTGTGACCGCACCGTCCTCGAGCGAGTCGAAATCGACGGTGACGCACAGCGGCGTGCCGATCTCGTCCTGGCGGCGGTAGCGGCGCCCGATCTGCTGGGTCTCGTCGTAGTCGCACATGTAGTCCGCCGACAGCTCCGAGAAGATCTGCTTCGCGAGCGGGAGCAGCGTGTCCTTCTTCGACAGCGGCAGCACAGCCACCTTGTACGGGGCGAGTCGGGGATGCAGACGGAGCACGGTGCGCGTCTCGTCGTTCACCATCTCCTCGTCGTAGGCGGCCAGCAGGAACGCCGCCATGGTGCGGTTCGCACCGGCCGCGGGCTCCACCACGTAGGGCACGTAGCGCTGGTTCGTGGCCGGGTCGAAGTAGTCGAGCTTCGAGCCCGAGTGGGTGCCGTGCTGCGTGAGGTCGTAGTCGGTTCGCTGGGCGATGCCCTCGAGCTCGCCCCAGCCCCACGGGAAGAGGAACTCCACGTCGCTGGTGCCGGCCGAGTAGTGCGACAGCTCGTCCGCGTCGTGTGCCCGGATGCGCAGCATCTCGCGCGGGATGCCGAGCTGCACGTACCAGTCGAGACGCGCGTTGCACCAGTACTCGTACCATTTCGGCCCCTCGGCCGGCGGCACGAAGAACTCGAGCTCCATCTGCTCGAACTCGCGGGTGCGGAAGATGAAGTTGCCGGGCGTGATCTCGTTGCGGAAGCTCTTGCCGACCTGGGCGATGCCGAACGGCGGCTTCTTTCGGCTGGTCTGGAGCACGTTCACGAAGTTCACGAACATTCCCTGCGCCGTCTCCGGACGCAGGTACACGTCCGCACCCGAGCCCTCCACCGGGCCGGCGGTGGTCCTGAACATCAGGTTGAACGCACGCGACTCGGTGAACTGGCAACCCTTGCGGCCCTGCGGGCAGTCCCTGGTCTCGAGATGGTCCTCACGGAACCGGCGCTTGCACACAGTGCAGTCCACGAGGGGGTCGGAGAAGTTGGCGAGGTGACCGGAGGCCTCGAACACCTGGGGCGGGCCGAGGATGGCGGCGTCGATCAGCACCACGTCGTCGCGCTGCTGCACCATCGTGCGCACCCATGCGTCCTTCACGTTGCGCAGCATCAGGGATCCCAGGGGGCCGTAGTCGTAGGAGGAGCGGAACCCGCCGTAGATCTCAGCGGACGGGTAGACGAACCCGCGTCGCTTGCACAGGTTGACGATCTGGTCGAGATCCTTCGCGGGCATAGGGAGCAGAGCCTACAAGTGACGGTCGAACACACCGAGACTGCGGATGCCACGCTCGAGGTGCGCCTCCATCGCGTTCATCGCGAGATTGCTGACCTCCTGCACTGCCGGGGAGTCCTCGAGCTCGAGCGCACCCCGGAGGCGACCGCCGAGAACCATCCCGAGAATCCCGAGAGCGGCGGCAGACACAGGCAGCCCGCTTCCGCACCCGTCGCACACGGCGCCGCCCTCGCTGAGATCGAAGAAGCAGAGCCCCTCAGTTGACCCGCAACGCGCACATTCGGACACCACAGGGCCGGCCCCCTCGAGTTCGAGCAGTTTCCAGTAGAACGCCCCGAGAACCAGCGGCGAACTCGATTCCTCGAGGGTCGCGAGCGCGCCACGGAGCATGGCGAAGATCCGTGGCACCGGCTCGTGCTCGGGTGTCATCTTGTCGACCACCTCGAGCATGGCGATCCCCTGCGTGAGCCTCACGAGGTCACGGTGGAGCCGGTGCTGGACGGTGACGAGCCGTACTTCCTCCACGGTGGGCATCCCGCGCGAGGGTCGCACGAGCACGTCCACGTGGTTCATCGGCGTCAACCGCGCCCCGGTCCCGTTCTTCGACTTGCGGGCCCCGTTGGCCGCCACGACCACCTTCCCGTGGTGCTCGGTGAGAAGAAAGACGACACGGTTCGCCTCGCTCGACTTGCGCGAGCCCAGCACGATTGCCTCGTCGCGCCACGTCGTCACGAGTCGAGACCGCCGAACCTGCGGTGCCGCCTGTTGAAGTCGGCAACCGCCATCTCGAGGTGCCCGGGCTGCAGCGCCCCCCACGCGATGTCGAGGAACACGAGCTCCGCGTACGCGAGTTCCCACACGAGCGACGGTGGCACGGTGTCGGGAGGTCCGAGGATCAGCGCAAGGTCGGGCTCACTCTCGACGGGATGCAGCAGCCACGAGGCGAGAGAGTCCTCCGTGATGTCGGCACCTGCGCGGCGCATCCCCTCCACCACACCGGCGAAGCGTGCGTGGCCGTCGGGCGAAGGGTCGACACACACCGTCAAACCGTCGTCACGCCTCCAGACCCAGCGACGGTGGCCCGCACCGTCGACCTGCTCCACCTTTCCCGTGGCCTCCAGGGTCGCGTCGAACTGGGTCATCGCGGACACGCTCAACGGCTCGCCGTGATGGGGAAGCAACGTGACCCAGCGCGCGCCCACGGACCCGACACCGAGAGCGACGGTGGCAAAACGCTCCGTCCATTCCCGCGACGACATCGCCAACCACTCGTCGGGGGTTCCGCCGCAGACCACCGCATGCTCGAGCGCATCCTCGTGTCGCGGGGAACCTGTCACGGGACAGATTCTCCCACGGACCGCCGTCCGCAGGGGGTTGGGTCGCCCCGTCCGTGACCTGCCTCCTCACTAGGGTGGAACCGCGCCATGACCGACCAGCCCTTCTTCCCCTCCCCGCGGGACCCCTCCCGGAAGGTCCACGTGGCGTGCGTGATGGACGGCAACGGCCGGTGGGCCAGGCGACGCGGCCTGCCACGAACCGACGGGCACACCGCAGGCGAGAAGGCGCTTGCCGAGGTGGTGCGCGCCGCAGCAGCGCGCGGGGTCGGCTGGCTCACGGTGTTCGGTTTCTCCACCGAGAACTGGGTCCGCCCCCGCCCCGAGGTGCGTCACATTCTCTCGCTGCACAGGATGATCTTCGGTCGCGTCGACGAGATGAACCGGAACAACGCCTCCATCCGCTGGATCGGCAGGCCGTTCTCCGAGAAAGGCGCCAGGACCCCCGTCCACATCCAGCGGGCCATCCGCAAGGCAGTCGACGACACCTCCGCGAACACCGGCCTCGTGGTCACGGTCGCATTCGACTACGGCGGCCGGGCGGAGCTCGTGCATGCAGCGCGCGGGGCGGCATCCGCCGGGACCGTCGACCCGGTCTCAATCGGCCGGCACCTCTATGACCCGTCGCTGCCCCCGGTGGATGTTCTCGTGCGCACCTCTGGCGAGACCCGCATCTCGAACTTCCTCCTCTGGCAGATCGCCGGCGCGAAGGCCTACTTCACCGACAAGCCGTGGCCCGACTTCGACGCGGCGGAACTCGACCGCGCTCTCTCGCTGGTCGCGACCAGGTGACAGGAAAGGCGGAGGGGCGCGAGGCGCTCGAGTCCCTGCGGCGGGTCGTGGCCACGATCGAGAATGCCGAGGAACGGCCCGGCCAGGACGAGATGGTGCACGAGGTCGCGCGTGCACTCGGGTCGGGGCGCTCCATCATCGTCCAGGCCGGCACCGGCACCGGAAAATCGCTCGGCTACCTCGTCCCGGCGGTTCTGAGCGGCCGGAAGACGGTGGTGGCAACCGCAACGAAGACCCTCCAGGACCAGCTCGGCCGCAACGACCTGCCGCTGCTGTCGCGCACGCTCGGCGTGCCGTTCACGTGGGCCGTGCTGAAGGGACGGTCCAACTACGTGTGCGCGCAGCGACTGCGTGAGCTCACCGGGAAGGCCGGCCAGCTCGAGATCGAGGAGACCAGCAGCGCGCTGAAGCGCGAGATCGACGCCATCCTCGCGTGGTCGGGATCCACTGCATCGGGCGACCTCGAGGAACTGCCCCGCACACCCTCGGAGCGGGCCAGGGCGGCTGTGTCCGTCGGGTCCGACGAGTGCCCCGGCCGGGCCAAGTGCCCCTCGGGCGACACCTGTTTCGCGGAACGTGCGCGGGACGCCGCGGCCGCAGCGGACGTGGTGGTGGTGAACCTCCACCTGTACGGCCTCAACGTCGCGAGCGGAGGTGCAATCCTGCCCGAGCACGAGGTCGTGATCTTCGACGAGGTGCACCAGCTCGAGTCGGTGATCAGCGACACCACCGGGGTCGACCTCCGCCCCGGACGTTTCTCGTCCGTGGCCGCAGCCGTGCGCCGGGTGATCGCCGACCCGGGCATCACGGCCTCCCTCGAGAACGAGGCATCCCGCTTCGCGGCATCCCTCCTGCCCCACCACGGCCGGCGTCTGCCGAGCCCGCTGCCCCGGGACATGGCGGACCCCCTCGCACTCGCCCGCATCCAGTTGAACTCGTGTCTCGAGGCACTTCGGGCGGTGCCCACGGGCAACGAGGCCACCGCCCAGGCATGTCTGCGTGCGCAGACCCAGATCGGCCGTCTTGCCGAGGCGGTGGACCTCGCACTCGGCTCCTTCAACGGGTACGTGGCCTATGTCGACGGGCCGAGCGACCGGCCCGTGCTGCAGATCAAGCCCCTGCACGTCGGTGACGCGATGAGGAAGGAGGTGTGGGAGACACGCACCGCGGTCCTCACCAGCGCCACCGTCCCGAACACGCTGCCCGACCGCGTCGGGCTCGACCCGGAGAGTGCCGAGGTCATCAGCGTCCCCTCACCGTTCGATTACGAACGCAACTCGCGCCTGTACTGCTCGCCGGAGTTCCCCGACCCGCGTTCGCGGGAGTGGCGGCCGTTCGTGCACGACGAACTCGAGGCACTCATCAGCGCAGCCGGGGGCCGCACTCTCGCGCTCTTCACCAGCAACGACGCGCTCCATGCCGCCGCCGAGGAGATGCGCAGGAGGATCCCCCATCCCGTGCTCACCCCGAGGGAGTACTCCCGTCAGCGACTGATCGAGATGTTCATGGCCGACGAGTCGTCCTGCATCTTCGCCTCGCAGTCGTTCTTCCAGGGTGTCGACCTTCCCGGCCGCACCCTGTCCCTCGTCGTGCTCGACAAGCTGCCGTTCCCGCGCCCGGACGACCCGCTCCTCGAGGCGCGCCGCGAGGCAGTCGGCCGCGATGTGTCGTTCTCGGCGATCGACCTGCCGATCTGTGCCACGTCACTCGCGCAGGCTGCGGGACGTCTCATCCGCACCACCACCGACAGGGGCGCGGTTGCCGTGCTCGACCGGCGCCTCGCCACCCATGGCTACAGAAGGACACTGCTGGCGGCGCTTCCCCCCATGGCGCGCACGCGGCACCGCAGCGAGGTGGAGGACTTCCTGCGCAGCATCACCGCGAGGTGACACACGCGCTCAGTAGCCGAGACGCTCGAGCCGGTCGGCGCGCTGCTGCCAGTCCTTGTCGACCGTGACGTGCAGCTCCAGGTGGGCACCCTCGGGAAGCTGCATGCGCACCGCGCGGCCGACCTGCTTGAGCAACTCGCCGCCCTTCCCGATCACCATGCCCTTCTGGCTGTCGCGCTCCACGTAGATCTCACAGCGCACGCGCGGCCATTCCCACTCGGTCACGGCCGTGGCCACCGAGTACGGCAGTTCGTCCTTCAGCACGGCGAGCAGCTGCTCCCGCACGAGCTCGCTGACCCACTTGTGCTCGTCCACATCGGACACCAGCTCCGCCGGGTAGTACTCGGGCCCCTCGGGCATGCGCTCGAGGAGGGCGCCGAGCAGCAGGTCCAGCCCCTCCCCCGTCGCGGCCGACACGGGGAAGTACTCCTCTGCCCCGAGGGCCGACACCGCGCGGAGCTGCTCGAGCACAGTTTCGGGGGATGCGCGGTCGATCTTGTTCACCACCACGAACGCGCGCGACATGTCGACGTTGTTGGCCACCCACTGGTCACCGCGGCCGAAAGGCTTCGTGGCATCGATGATGAGACACACCACCTCGACGTCATGGACGGAGTCGATCGCCACCGCATTCACCCGCTCTCCGAGGAGGGTGACCGGCTTGTGGATCCCGGGCGTGTCGACGAACACGATCTGGGAGCCCTCGCCGTGGTACACGCCGCGGATCCGCGTGCGCGTGGTCTGGGGCTTGTTGGAGACGATGCTCACCTTGGTTCCGCAGATCGCGTTGACGAGCGACGACTTGCCGACGTTCGGTCGCCCGACGAATGTGACGAAACCGCTTCTCACCGCATGCAACCTAACGACTCGCGCGGCCGATCGTGGTGAGTGCCGTACGAATCACACCTTGCTGTCGCGACCGGCCCAGAAGGGTGCGCGCAGCTCGCGCTTCAGGATCTTCCCCGACCCGGTCTTCGGCAGCTCGTCCATCCAGGTGACCGAACGGGGGATCTTGTAGTTGGCGAGGTTGTTCCGCGCGTGCTCGATGACGCCCTGCTCGTCGATTGACGAGCCCGGCCGGCGCACGACGACGGCATGGACCGTCTCGCCCCACTCCTCGCTCGGGACGCCGAACACAGCGGCCTCGTAGATGTCGTCGTGGTTCTCGAGACATGCCTCGATCTCGGCCGGGTAGATGTTCATCCCGCCCGAGATGATCATGTCCTTCTTGCGGTCGCAGATGTAATAGAAGCCCTCGTCGTCGCGGTAGGCGATGTCCCCCACGGTCTGGAACCCCTCCCGACGGTCGGCCAGGTACTTGTCGTGCTGCTTGTAGTAGTCGGCGAACACCGAGGCGCTGCGGACGAACAGTTCCCCCGTGTTGTCCGGGCCCGTTCCCGTGACCTCGTTCCCGTTGTCGTCGAAGAGCCGGATCTCCACGCCCGGCGCCGGCCTGCCGCACGAGCCTGGCTTGCGCAGCTGGTCCTCCGGCCGGAGCACGCAGTTCACCCCCAGCTCCGTGCTTCCGTACACCTCGAAGAGCGACTCGACCGGGAAGTCACGGAGGTACATCTTCTTCAGCGTGAAGCTCCACGGCGCGGCGTTCGCGATCATGCGGCGCATGGTGCTCACGTCGTGACGGGCTTTCACCTCGTCGGGGAGGTTGCAGATCATGCGGATGGGTGTCGGCGCACTGAACGTGCTGGTGACGCCCCACGTGCTCACGAGCCTCAACCAGTCCTCGGGGTCGAACTTGCGCTGCACGACGACGGTCTGGCCCATCGCCTGCGCGGTGTTCATGAACCCGCCCGGTCCGCTGTGGTACAGCGGCCCCGTGGTGAGGTAGACGTCGTCGGGCGTGTAGCCGATGTGGGCGAGCAGCGCCGCACCCGTGGCCTTGGCCTCGTCACTGGAGGAGCCAGAGCGGAACGCACCCTTCGGCTTGCCCGTGGTGCCGCTCGTGTAGATCATCGTGGCCCCCGGTTCCGTGCCCGCGGCCAC
>JBMUAQ010000087.1:0-8786 GCA_049454855.1 Ilumatobacteraceae bacterium | reverse complement strand
CCAGGATGGACATGCCCGTGGTGAGCAGGAACATGAGGCCGATGGCCACACCCACGCCCAGCTGGCTCATCTGCTGGGTGATGAAGTGGGAGGGCTCCGGCAGCTTCCACGCCCGGTTCACCACCCGGTGCACCGCGCCCAGCACTGCGCGGCCTGACCAGAACAGCGCCACGATGGACACCAGACCGATGGTGCCCCTTGCCCGCACCACGCCGGAGATGTTGTCGCGCAGGAACTCACTGGAGCCCAGGCCCGGCACCTCGCGTGCCAGGAAGTCCAGCAGGCGGGCCTGCGCCTCGTCGGAGGAGATGAAGAAGCCGGCCACGGCCACGGTGCCCAGCACCAGGGGGAAGAGGGAGAAGAAGGCGTAGTAGGCCACGCCCGCCGCCATGTGGGTGCCGTCGTCCCGGAAGAAGTTGCGCACCACCCGCGCCAGCACGTCGGTGACGAGCTCGTCACGGTTGGCGCGCTCGAACAGGCCCTTGCGTGCCCTCCCGTCGACGACCCGCTCGACGAGCTTCCTCAGCTCGTGGTCCTGGCGATGCCCCCTGCCGTCTTTTCCCCTGGGTGAAGTGCCCGGGGTGCTCTTCGTGCTGGCCATCGCGCTCTCCTGAAAAACCCCTCGGGTGCTCCGTCACTTGTCCTCGAGGGGCCGACCGGACCCCGGAAGGAACAGCCATGAAGACTTACTACAACGCACGCTACGTCTCGTCGTCCGACGGGTTCCCCACGGTGTCGAAGGCGGGCAAGGTGGCCGCATCGCTCCGGACCGACCCGATCGCGGGAGCGGAGGTCGCTGACCCGTCGGCGTTCCGTGACGAGACACTCGCGATCGTCGCCCGTGTGCACGACGCGGGGTACCTCGCCGCACTGCGCACCGGCGACCCGCGCGATCTCGCCGAGACGAGCGGTCTCGGCTGGACGGACGAGACGTGGGACATCGCGATCGAGCACTCCACCGGGCTCGTGGCCGCGGTCGACACCGCCCTCGCAGGGTCGACCACCGCGGGCAGCATGTCGTCTGGGCTCCACCACGCACGGCGCGCGTCGGGCACGGGTTACTGCTCGGTGAACGGGCTGACCGTGGCATGCACAGCGGCGTTCGACAGGGGCGCGGAGCGCGTGCTGTGTCTCGACGTTGACGACCACTGCGGCGGCGGAACCTTCTCCATGCTCGGCCGCCACCGGCGGTTCACACAGATCGACGTGTCGACCTCGTTCACCTACGACCGCTTCCCGGCCCACGGCGACCACCTGAGGCTGCCGGCGCGCAACACCGACTACGTCGCCAGGATCACCGAGGCGCTCGGGCACGCGGCCTCGCTGCCGCAGTTCGACCTGATCGTGGTGAACGCGGGGATGGACCCGATCAACGCCGGCGTCAGCGTGGAGGATGTGCGTGAGCGCGAGCGGTTGGTGCGCGACTTCGTGGGTGCGACCCCGGCCGTGTTCGCCTTCGCCGGCGGGTACACGTGGGGCGGTCACGACATGGACGACATCGTGTCGTGGCACCGCATGACCATCGAGGAGTGGGCGTCCCGTTGATGCGGGGGACCCGGCAGTCAGGCGCCGGGCGAACAGAACCGCAGTGCGAGGTGGGTCGGGCCGGCAACCATGGCGAGCGCGCGGCCCGTGGCCACAAGCTCGCGCTCTGCCCCGGGCCGGCCCGCGCGGACCTCGAGGCGCAGGCGACGGATCATCGCCGCGAGTGTGGGCTCGGCCACCTCACCGACGCTGTCGAGACATGTGCGCGCGATGCCGGTCCACTCCGCATGGGCCGCCGCGTCGTCTCCGACCTCCTCGTGCAAGGTGGCCAGGTGCACCCGCAGCTCGATGACGTAGGGGTGCAGCCGGCCCTCCTCGGCGGTGCGGTCCTCGATGAGTGCCGCGAGGGCGGCGGGGTCACGGTCGCGCACCGCGGTTGCCATGGCGAGGTTGTGGGCACTGCGCAGCGCCGGGCCGCTGTCGGGCCCGTAGAACCGGCACCGCCCCAGATGCTGTTCGCGGTACGCGCGCACCGCGCTCTCGTGGTCTCCCAGCAGCATGCTCGCATCGGCGATGTGCGCGAGCGTGTTCAGGGTGCCGGGGTCGTTCCTTCCGTACGCGGCCACGCGACGGCGGTGGAGGTCGAGGGCCATGGCCAGTGCCTCCTGCGTCCGGCCCATCCGCCCGAGCGCACGCGACAGGTTGCCGACGCACGAGAACCAGAGCCGGTTGTCGCATCCGACGACCGACTCCGCGTCCTCCATCGCGCTGCGCAGGATGGGTTCGGCCTCCTCCGCGAGCCCGGACAGCCAGAGGGCACGGCCCAGGATCATCCGCAGGTTGATCACGCCCTCGTGGAGCGGTTCGTAGTCGACGGCGACCTCGAGCAGCAGACGCCGGATGATGTCCACCCATCGATGCGGCTCCGTGCCGTCCACCTTGTGCAGCAACACATCACCGAGGTCGTGGAGACTCCCGTGGATGAGGTCGACGAGCCGCTCGAACTGCCGTGCGTCGGCATCGTCGGGACGGTCCCCGTTCGTGGTGTTCTCCATGGTGTCCCTCGCTCTCCGTCATCCCCCGTGCGACCGTGTCCGGCGCGCAGTGGCGACTTCTTGTGCAAGGTACCTGAAGGGTGTGTTGCAGGGTCCCGGTGGTACCGTCGACGGGCGTGAAGCGCCTGATTGCCCTCGTCGTGGGAACTGCCCTGCTTGCGTCGTGCGGTGGCTCCGGTGGCTCCGCATCCGGCGGCCCCAACGCGGACTACGCCGAGTTCTGCCTCCAGGCGGCGTCCCTCGATGCCCAGAGCAAGTCCACCCACGGCGATGACCCGACCGCCATGAGCGACCCCGAGCGCATGAAGGAGGCCTGGGGCACGATCATCGAGGCGTCACGACTTCTTGTCGAGGCAGCCCCGCTCGATGTCAAGGGTGACGTGAACAAGATGTACGAGGGAATGCAGGCCATGGACCGCATCTACGCCGCGTACTCGTACAACCTCGGCGAGATGAAGGCCGTGCCGAAGGTGGCCGAGGACCTCAACAAGATCGCCAACGACGACACCATCGCCAAGGCATCGCAGCGTTTCCGGTCGTTCATGACCGAGAACTGCGGCACGGAGAGCTGACTTCCCTCCCCGCGACACACCCTCCCGTCATCATGACAGTGAGGAAAGAAGGGAGACCGAGCGGATGACATCGGCGCCGGAGTGGGTCAAGGGAACAGAACTTGAGGCAGCGTTCACGCTGGCGGACGAGGCCCACACGGGCAAGACCCGCAAGGACAAGGACGAGCCCTACATCAACCACCTGATCAACGTTGCCGAGATGGTCCGGACGTACGGAGGCAGCATCGACCAGATCCGCGCGGCGTTTCTGCACGACACCATCGAGGACACCGATGTCACCGAGGAACGCCTCAGCAACGAGATCTCCCCCGGGGTCGCCCGCATCGTGGTCGTGTGCACCGACACCGAGCCGGGTGATGTGCCCCCGGCGGGCCGGGACAAGCTGGAGTGGCGCGAGCGCAAGGCCCGCTACCACCTCCGGCTGGCCGACAAGGCCGAGAACGACCCCGCCCTCCTGGTGAGCCTGTGCGACAAGATCGACAACTCAGAGGACTCCGCACGTGATGCACGTGCGCTCGGACCAGCGCGTTTCTGGGAGAAGTTCAACGCCGGCGGCACGTGCCAGTACTGGAACTACACAACGCTCCTCGGCCTGTACCGCGAGAAGCTCACCGACCCGCGCGCAGCACAGGCCGTCAACAGGCTCGCGCGGGCCCTGGACGAGCTCTTTGCCGGGGACATCCCGCAGTGCACATCCACCACACACAGCCACGACGGGGAGAAGAACTGATGGCAGCGACGGGGACAACCGGCACCGAGTGCCCGACCTGCGGCCGCAACACCGTGGTGCCGATCATCTACGGAATGCCCACACCGGAAGGTTTCGAGGCTGCCGAGCGGGGCGAGTTCGTCCTCGGCGGCTGCTGCATCTTCCCGGGCCAGGCCGAGCGACGCTGCACCGCGTGCGACTGGGATGATTCCACGGGCTCAGACGCGCCCGACGGATGGGACCTCACCTGATGCCCTCGTGGTTCGGCGGGGGCTGCCTCGGCTTCATCTTCGCCATCATCTTCTGGATCTTCCTGATCGTGGTGGCGCCCGTGGTGGTCGTCGGCTGGTTCATCATCATCGGAGCGGTCCTGGCGGCCGCCGGCGGGGGCGGGGCATGAGCCCGGGCGGGTTCGACGCGAACCTCTTCCTCGACGCGCAGGAGAACACCCACCGGCAAGCCCTCTCGGAGATCCGCGCGGGACGCAAGCGCACCCACTGGATGTGGTGGGAGTTCCCGCAGGTTGCGGGAATCACCGAACGTCACGGGCGCACGCCGACACCCACCTCCGTGCGCTACGCACTGCGCGGCGTCGACGACGCACGCGCCTATCTCGACCAGCCGGTGCTGCGTGCACGGTACGCCGAGAACCTCGAGGCTGCCGCAGCGCACATCGCAGCCGACGGCGCCGGCACATACGACGCTGTCTCGGCACTCTTCGGGTCGCCCGACAACCGAAAGTTCGTGTCGTCACTCACCTTGTTCGATATCGCCGCTGCCAGGCTCGACCACGCCGAATGCACCCGCATCACGGAGATCGCCGCCCGGGTGTTCTCCGGCGGGCTCACGAGGTGCCCCGACACCCCCGTGATTCTCGGCTTAGCGGGCCACTGACGCCACGAACGCCTGCACCGCGGCGAGGTCGTTCGCGAGGCGCACCGTGCGCTCGGGACGTTCCAGCAGGTCGGACAGATGCGCCGGTAGTGCCGGCCTCTCCCCTGTCGCCCGCTCCACCGCATCGGGGAACTTCGCCGGGTGTGCAGTGGCCATGGTGACCATGGGGACCCCGGGCCGCAGGTTCTCCCGTGCGACCTTCACGCCGACGGCGGTGTGAGGGTCGATCAGCATCCCGCCGGCCTCGTGCACCGAGCGGATGGTGGCGAGCGTGTCGTGGTCGCTGGCGCGGCCCCACCGGAAGACCGGCTCGATCCACTCCGCGAACACGTCGGGTTCCACGTCGAGCCGGCCGTCCCGCCTGAAGCGCCCCAGCTGGTCACGTGTCACTGCACCGTCACGGTCGTTCATCTCGAACAGCAGGCGCTCGAAGTTCGACGAGACCTGGATGTCCATGCTGGGACTGAGTGTGGGGCTCACATCAGTGGCCCTCATCGAACCCGACTCGAAGAACCGGGTGAGAATGTCATTGGTGTTGCTCGCCACCACCAGCCGGCCGATGGGTGCACCCATGCGGCGGGCGATCCATCCGCTCAGCACGTTCCCGAAGTTGCCCGTGGGCACGGTGACATCGATCTCTCCCCCGACCCGGCGCGAGGCCTCCACGTAGTAGACGACCTGCGCCATGACACGCGCCCAGTTGATGGAGTTCACCGCCGAGAGACTGTGCTTCCCGCGGAAGGCAGCGTCGTTGAACATGGCCTTCACCAGGTCCTGGCAGTCATCGAACGTGCCGTCGACCGCCACGGTGTGCACGTTCGGCTCGTCCACGGTGGTCATCTGGCGGCGCTGCACCTCGCTCACCCTGCCGTGGGGGTAAAGGATCACGATGTCGACGTTCGCGCACCCGCGCACCCCGTCGATCGCCGCGCTGCCGGTGTCGCCGCTGGTGGCACCGACGATCATCACCCGTTCGCCGCGGGCCGTGAGGATGTCATCGAACAGGCGGCCGAGGAACTGGAGCGCGACGTCCTTGAAGGCGAGCGTCGGTCCGTGGAAAAGCTCCATCAGCAGGTGACCGTCCTCGAGCGGCACCAGTGGCACCACGTCGGGGTGCCGGAACGACGAGTACGCGGACGCCGTCAGTCTGTTCAGGTCTGCTGCCGCGAACTCGTCACCCACGAACGGCGCGAACACCGACGCCGCGAGGCCCGCGTAGTCGACGGGCAGGTGCGTCGGGAGCGACGGCCACGTCTCGGGCACGTAGAGACCGCCGTCGGTGGCGAGACCGGCCAGGACAACGTCGGAGAAGCCGAGAACCGGGGCGGCACCACGGGTGGAGACGTAACGCATGACCGGGTGGCGCCGGGTCACTCGCCGATGACGCGCAGAAGCCCGGAGGAACGCTTCACCACGTCGAGGTTGCGGAAGGCCCGCAGGCAGGCCTGCACGTCGGCCTCGCGCGCGGAGTGCGTGATGAACACGAGGCGTGCGTCGCGGTCGGTTCCCTCCTGCTCGGCGGCGCGGATGCTGACCCCGTGCTGGGCGAAGACGCCGGTAATGGCATGCAGCACACCGGGCTTGTCCTCCACCTCGAGGCCGACGAGGTACTGGCTGCTGGTCTCGTCGATCGGCGACACGGGCGTGCGGGCAAACGACCCGATCGTGCCGTGGGTGCCCTTTGCGATGTTCACGGCGGCATCGATGACGTCACCGAGCACGGCCGAGGCCGTGGGGAAGCCGCCCGCGCCGCGGCCGTAGAACATGAGCGAACCGACGGCATCGCCCTCGACGAACACGGCGTTGTAGCTGTCGCGCACGCTGGCGAGCGGGTGGGTGAGCGGCACCATGGCGGGGTGCACCCGCACCGACACCGCACCGTCATGCTGCTCGGCGATGGCCAGGAGCTTCACGACGTACCCGAGCCGGCGCGCCACTGCGATGTCGGCGGCGGTGATGCCGCTGATGCCCTCGTGGTACACGTCGCCCGCAACCACGCGCGAACCGAATGCGATGCTGGCGATGATCGCGGCCTTCGCGCCTGCGTCGAAGCCCTCCACGTCGGCGGTGGGGTCGCGCTCGGCGTAGCCGAGACGCTGCGCCTCAGAGAGTGCAGCCGTGTAATCGGCACCCTCCTCGGTCATCTTCGTGAGGATGTAGTTGGTGGTGCCGTTCACTATGCCCATCACCCGTCGCACGGGTTCCCCGCGCAACGATTCGCGCAGGGCGCGCACGAGCGGGATGCCACCGGCAACCGCCGCCTCGAAGAGGAGGTCGACACCCGCGGCATCCGAGTGCGCCCACAGTTCGTGGCCCACGTTCGCCAGGAGTTCCTTGTTGCCGGTGACCACGGGCTTGCCGCGGTCAATGGCCGCCATGATCAGCTCGCGCGCGGGCTCGATGCCACCGATCAGCTCGACGACGAGGTCAACCGCAGGGTCCTCCACCACGGCGCGCGCATCGCGCACCAGAACGCCGTCGGCAAGTGCAACGTCGCGGTCCTTGGCCACGTTGCGCACGGCCACCTTCACCACCTCGAGACGGATCCCGGTACGGGCCTCGATGACGCCGGCCTGGCGCTCGACCAGCTGCACGAAGGGAGCCCCGACGTTGCCGCAACCGAGAACCCCGATGCGGACGGTGCGTGGATGCTGTGCGGCGGCCATAGGGGCTCAAGCCTAGGGCTGCACCCACGGGGCGAAAGGGGGTTTTCCCGACGGCCGACTAGCGCAACTCGATGATGCGGGCGCCGATCTCGCGGGCGGCCGCGGTCTCACGCTCGTGGCAGGTGAGGAAGATGACCTGGCGCTCCTCGGAGACCTTCTGCAGCAACCGCATGAGCGGAACAACGCGCCGGTCGTCGACAGTGACGAGCGGGTCATCGCAGATGAGGGGCAGCGCCACCGGGCGTCCCTGCGAGTCGACGGTCTGGAACGCAAGACGGAGCGCGAAGTAGACCACTGCGCGGGCGCCGGTGGAGAGGCGCTGCACCAGCAACCTGCGCCCCGCGCGGTCGACCATGAGTCGCGGCTCAGCCGCGGAAAGGTCGACATACAGAGAACCGAATGCCGGGTCGACCGACTCGATCAGTTTCTGTGCCGCGGCGATGACCGGGCCCTGGTTGCGCAGTTCGTACTCCCCCACCACGGTCTCGATGGCCTCGAGCGCCGCCGCAAGGACGGTGTACTCGCGCACCAGTTCGTCGACCTCGTCGTCGATGCGGCCGAGTTCCTCGGTGAGGTCGGCGACCAGTACGCCCTCGTTCTTCTCTCTGAGCTCGTTCCGCAGCGCACCGAGGTTCCCGTCGATGTCCGACCGTTCGGCCTCCAGCGCGGCGATCTCCGACTCAACAGACCTCTCCTCGGCCTGGAGCATCTCTTGGTTGCCCGACTGCAGGAGGTCGCGCACCTGCGGACGCCCACCCATCGCGATGTCGGCCTCGTTGCGCAGCCTCTGGGCGTCGCTCTCGAGTCTGCGGTGATCGTCACGCAGCTCGATGTACTCACGCGCGCGCTCCGCGATGACCGATGGCGACGAACCATCGGAGAGGCGTCCCACGCCCCGCGTCTTCAGACTGAGTTCGTCCTCGAGCTTGCCGCATTGTGCGACCAACCCGGCGTGGGTCGACGCCTTCCTGATTGCGTCCGCGTACACGTCGAGCCACGCCGCAATCCCCGCATCGGACACCTTCGGCAGACCACGCTGCTCGAAGAGCCGCGCGTATGTCGTCTCGGCCACCGTGACACCAGTGGAGCCTTCCTTCACCGCTGCATCGAGAGCGGCAGTGAACGACTCGAGCCTGCCCACTTCCACAAGTGCACGGAGCGCACGCTCGATGTCGCCCACGTGCGCGACTGCACCGCGCCCCTCCACGGGCGGAAGCCCCAGTGCCCCGAGTGACTCGTTGAGGGTGGCCTGTTTCTCGGTGTGGTCGAGGCGCATCCGCTCGAGCTCGGCAGAGGCCACGGACACCTCATCAGTTGCCCCGGGACCGGAGGCGGCAACCCTTCCGCCGAGCACCCGCGCGACGGCGATCCCGACAACCAGGCCCACGACCCCGGCCACGAGCGA
>JBMUAQ010000086.1:0-8828 GCA_049454855.1 Ilumatobacteraceae bacterium | reverse complement strand
CCCGACGTGCGCGACGGCCTGAAGCCGGTGCACCGCCGCATCATCTGGGACATGGACCAGCAGGGTTTCCGCCCCGACCGTCCGTTCGTGAAGTGCGCGCGAGTCTCGGGCGACACCATGGCGCGCTACCACCCCCACGGTGACGGCGCCATCTACGACGCACTCGTGCGCATGGCCCAGCCGTTCTCGCTGCGCCACCCGCTGATCGACTTCCACGGCAACTACGGCTCACCTGACTTCGGCCCCGCGGCATCGCGCTACACCGAGACGCGCCTGCACTCTCTCGCCATGCGCCTGCTCGACGGCATCGACGAGAACACCGTCGACATGGTGGCCAACTACGACGGCACCTCCGAGGAGCCCAAGGTTCTCCCGGCGCGCTTCCCGAACCTGCTGGTGAACGGCAGCCAGGGCATCGCGGTGGGCATGGCCACCAACATCCCGCCGCACAACCTCGGCGAGGTCATCGACGCCACGCTGCACCTCATCGACAACCCGGCGGCCACGTCGGAGGACCTCATGAACTTCGTGAAGGGCCCCGACTTCCCCACGGGCGGCATGATTCTCGGCCGCGCCGGCATCATCGAGGCGTACCGCACCGGCCGCGGCAGCGTGAAGATGCGCGCCAAGGCCTCCATCGAGGAGGGCGCAAAGGGTCGCATGGAGATCCGCGTCACCGAGCTGCCGTACCAGACGAGCTGCTCGTCCATCGCGGCGCGCATCCAGGAGCTCGTCGACGGCGGTGACCTCGAGGGCATCGCCGACGTGAACGACAACTCGGCCGGCGGCACCACCAACCTCATCATCGAGCTGAAGCGTGATGCGAATGCCAACGTGGTGCTGAACAACCTGTTCAAGCTCACCCAGCTGCAGACCAGTTTCCCCGTGAACATGGTGGCCCTGGTGAACGGCGTGCCGCGCACGCTCGGCCTGGTCGACGCCCTGATCGGCTACGTGAACCACCAGCTCGAGGTGGTCACTCGGCGCACCCAGTTCCGTCTCGACAAGGCACGCGACCGCGGCCACATCCTCGAGGGCCGCCTGAAGGCACTGAACGTCATCGACAAGATCATCGAGCTCATCCGCAAGAGTGACGACGCCGCCGCGGCGAAGGAATCGCTGATGAAGAAGCCGTACGAGTTCTCCGAGCGCCAGGCAATCGACATCCTCGACATGCAGCTGCGCCAGCTCACCAGGCTGTCGCGCGTCGACATCGAGAAGGAACTCACCGACGTGCAGGAGCGCATCAAGGAGTACGAGGCCATCCTCGCAAGCGACCAGAGGCTGCGCGAGGTGATCAAGGCCGAGCTGTCGGACGTGAAGAAGGAGTTCGCCACGCCGCGCGTGTGCGCCATCGGCCACGACGTGGGCGAGATGGCCCTGGAGGACCTGGTGGACGACAAGGAACTCGTTGTCGTCATGACCCAGGCCCAGTACATCAAGGCCGTCAGCGCCGATTCGTTCCGTGCGCAGGCCCGCGGCGGGAGGGGCGTGAAGGGAGCGTCCCTCAAGGAGGACGACATCGTCCGCCGGGTGATGTTCACCACGGCGCACGCGTACCTGCTGTTCTTCTCGAACCGCGGCAAGGTGTACAAGCTGCGCGCGAACGACATCCCCGAGCGCGAGCGCACCGCCAAGGGCGTTCCCATCGTCAACCTGCTGCCGCTGCAGGCCGGCGAGACCATCCAGGCCATCATCGACACCCGCGAGTTCCCGGGCGAGAGGTTCCTGTTCTTCGCGACGAGGAGCGGTCAGGTGAAGAAGACCGCGTTCGATGCCTACAACTCGAGCCGCCGCGACGGCCTCATCGCGCTCACCCTGAAGGACGGCGACGAGCTGGTGCGCGTGATCGAGACCACCGGTGACGACGACATCTTCATGTCGTCCTACAACGGCCAGGTCATCCGGTTCAGCGAGAAGGAGGTGCGCCCGATGGGCCGCACCGCCGCCGGTGTGCGCGGCATGCGCCTGAAGGCCGCCGACCATGTGGTGTCGGTGGATGCCGGCCGCGGCGACGACGCGCTGCTCATCGTCAGTGACGCCGGGTACGCCAAGCGCACGCAGATCGCCCAGTTCCCGCGCAAGGGCCGCGGCGGCCAGGGCGTCATCGGCCTGAAGATCACCAACAAGAAGGGCCATGTCGTGGCCGCGTTCATGGTGGGCATCGAGGACGAGGTGGTGGCGGTGGCATCGAACGGTGTCACCATCCGCACCCAGGTGCGCCAGATCTCGAGCCAGGGTCGCGCCGCCACGGGTGTGCGCCTCATGAACGTCGATGACGGTGCCGTGGTGGCGTCCGTTGCACCGATCCTCAGCACCGACGACGACTGACGCCCGCGGCAGCATCGCACCGCTGATGTCGGTGCCGTTGGCCCTCGTGGGGCTGTGCTGTCTCGTGGTGATGCAAGCCGGAACCGTGCTGGTGCAGCGTGCGCGGGCGGCAACTGTTGCCGAGGGCGTCGCTCTTGCGGCGGTCACCGCGGGTGCCGACCGGGCACGGCAGCTCGCCCGCGGGCAGGGTGCCGGTGCGGTGCGCATCGTCGATGACGGCATCACGGTGGGTGTCACCGTTCGCCTCGGCGACGCAACGGGAACGGCGCATGCACGCAGGGCGGCAACGGTGCCCGGCAGCACTGACCCGGCCGGCCCCTAGGCACTCACTACGCTTCACCACGTGGCAGAACCGACACGCGAACGCAGGGTGCGACGTGTCACGCGCGTGGTGCGCGACGTCGACGCGTGGAGCGTGTTCAAGGTTGCGCTCGTGGTGCATGCCGCGATGTACGTGGTGCTGCTCGTCACCGGGCTGCTGCTGTGGAATGTTGCGAGTGCCACCGGCACCATCGACAACGTGGAGTCGTTCCTCGCGTCGTTCGGGTGGGACTCCTTCACCTTCGACGGCTCGAGGGTGTTCACCAGCTCGGCAGTGGGCGGCGTGTTCCTCGTGATTCTCGGCGCCGGGCTCTGGGTGCTGGGCGCGGTCATCTTCAACCTGGTCACGGAGCTGGTGGGGGGAGTCCGCGTGACCGTGCTGGAGGAAGAGGTGGTGGCCCGGCCGGTCAACTCCGACGGGTGACAGTGATGGTCGGGGCCTTCCGTTGTGGCAGGAGGGCTGTTGCGGCAGGAGGGGAGTGAACCCGGTGACCGGGCATTGACCGGGTGGAATCCAGGGAGAGAAAAGGCCACCCGATCAATGCCCAGTCGACACCCGCCGCAGGGTTGCAGCAGTGCCCGCCGCCATGCGGGGAGGACTCCGACGGGCGGCCAGGTCAGCCGGGCACACAAGTCGGTCGGTCGACCGTGTGAGAATCGCCCTCGCGACTTGCTCCGACATCGATGACAGGTCCGCGAGTTCCTTGCTTCGGTGACGGATCTCCCCCACGTGAGTTTCCGTCACCGCGCAGGCACCGAAGCGGGCGGCGACGTCCAGCACGATGCCGATGTCCACCCCGTAGTCACAGTCAATCCACAGCGACCCGATCACATCGGTGCGTCCCGCGAAATACCCCCCCAGTGGCTCCTTCAGGTGGGCGAGCTCGGGGTGCAGGAGTGTGAGCAGGGGTCGTGCCGTGAGGGTCGTCACCCGTCCCGCCGATGCGGTGCCGTCCGGGCGGATCCGCTCGAAGGTGCCCTTGACAAGTTGTATCCCGGGGTCGTGACGGAGGGTGCGGAACATCTCACACATCCCACGGGCGCTGAACGATGTCAGGTCCGCATCGGCCCACCCGATCAGGTCGGTCTGGCATTCACGCAGGGACGCCCAGATTGCGTCACCCTTCCCGACCGAGCCGCCGAATCCCACGCACAGTTCCTCGGTTGATATGACCCGAGCCCCGGCCCGTGCAGCATTCCTCGCGGTGGCGTCGGTGCTCCTGTCATCCACCACGAGAACTTCATGGATGCCGCCGACCCTGCTCACCTCGAGAAAGCCGCGCACGACCGAAGCGACACTGTCCTGTTCGTTCCTCGCGGGAATGCACACCGTTGCGGTGAGTGAAGGTGCGGTCCGGAACATGCGACCATGATGCACACCGCAACAGCCGGTTCATATCACGGCTGTGTAACAGAAGGTCACAGATGCGTAACAAGCAACGCCTCCAATGGACGCGACCCGTGAACTTCCGGGTGCGATGGCAGACTCAGGGGGATGACGCACACAGTCCTGTTGATCGAGGACGATCCGCACATCCGACAGTTGCTCGGCATCGGTCTGGAGTCTGCAGGTCTCCGGGTTGTCAGCGCATCCGACGGTGATTCCGGTCTGCGGGCCGCCGATTCGCATGAGTGGGACGTCGCACTCGTCGACCTGAGACTTCCCGACACAACAGGATTCGAGGTGGTGGGGAGACTGAGGGAGCGATTCATGATGCCGATCGTCATCCTCACTGCCCATGGAGACTCTGATGACGTCGTGAGGGGTCTCGAGGCGGGCGCTGATGACTTCCTCGGCAAGCCGATCTCCACTCACGAACTTGTGGCAAGGTTGCGCGCGATCCTGCGACGTTCCTCCGGCAGCGGCTTTGATGCGCAGCAGTCCGTCGTGTCGGCCGGACCGTTCGTCGTCGACCCGTTGTCGCACGAGGTGCTCGTGGGGGGAGAGGTCTTCGCGACAACGAGGACGGAGTTCGGGGTGCTGAGGGAACTCGTCAGGAGGCATCCGAACACTGTCAGCCGGCACGAGCTGCTTGACTCGGTGTGGGGATATGACTACCTGGGTGATTCGCGGCTGGTGGACATGCAGATCTACAGGTTGCGCGGCAAGCTCGAGAAGCGGGGCCTGGGGGAGTCGATCGTGACCGTTCGGGGCGTCGGTTTCAAGCTGGTGGTGTGAGTGGCGAACCCGACCCTCCGCTCGAAGATGATCCTTGCAGGGGCTGCCATTGCCGTGGTGGTGTCGTCCATCACCTCCACGTCGAGCTTTCTCCTGGCGCGGCGGTACATGCTCCACCAGAGGGATTCATCCGCAGGGACACAGGTGCTGGCGGCGGCCAGGGTGATGTCAACCTCCGTTGCCGAGGGCATCGAGCCCCTCGACCTGCTGTTGACCGGCTCGAGCCTGTTGGCCGGTTCGCGGTCCGCGCTGTACTCGTCGGGCCGTTGGGTCGTGTCGGGTGCAGGCATCACGCAGGACGATGTCCCGATGTCCATTCAGCAGCGGTTGAAGATGGGGGAGGCTGCCCGTCAGAGGGTGCTTGTGAGGGGCGAACCGACCGTGGTCGTCGGTTATCCCCTGGCCTCCGATCCTGCAGTGTGGCTCGTCGGGTTCGTTCCGCTCTCGGAACTTGCGAACACCTTGCGTGTGCTCAGGCTCTCGTTGATATTCGGGGTGACCCTGGCGGCTTTCGGTGGAGGGATTCTGGGGTGGTGGCTCTCGCGACGGGTGATGGAGCCTCTTCACGACATCAGCTCCGTAGCCGGCGCCATCTCTGCAGGCGACCTGATGCGGCGAGCGACCGTTCCGCGCGAGCCGGACCTGGCCCAGATCGCGACGAGTTTCAACGAGATGACCCAGTCGCTCAGGGCGCGACTCGAACGGGAGACCCAGTTCGGTGCGATGGTGAGCCACGAGTTGAGGTCGCCGTTGACGGTGATACGAGGGGCCACCGACCTGCTCGCTGACGAGGAGAGCAGGCTCTCCGACAACGGCAGGACGAGCCTGGATCTCCTTCGTGGCCGGGTGGTGGCCTTCGAGAAGATCCTGAACGACATCATCGAGATAACTCGCTACGAATCCGGCCATGTCACGCCTCGGCTCGAGGTTCGGTCACTCCGGTCGCTGATGGAGGCACTGCTGGTGCATGCCGGGGTGGATCTCTCCGTGTGCGCCGTCGAGGACGTCAACGTTTCTGTCGACGTCACGCGGTTTCGGCAGGTTGTCGAGAATGTGCTACAGAACGCCGATCAGTACGGTGGCGGCATCGTTGCGGTGCGGAGTGAAGCAGCAGACGGGATGGTGCGGGTCCATTTCGATGATGCCGGACCGGGGGTGGCCGAGACCTTGCGCGACGTGGTGTTCGACAAGTTCGTGCGCAGCCCCCAGCACTCACCGTTGCCCGGTTCCGGACTCGGACTGGCAATCGTGTCCGAGCACGTGCGAATCATGGGAGGCTCGGTCGAGGTCGACTCCAGCCCTGAGGGCGGGGCCCGTTTCACGGTCACGTTGCAGCCGGGAGTCGGTTCGTGAGTCGTCGTGGGTCCGGTGCAGTTGTGGCCGCGGTTGCGTTGGTGTCAGCGCTGTCCTCGTGCGGCGTGCCGGTCGAGGAGTCAGAGACGGTCCTCCCGGGAGCCGGCACAGTGTCGTCGTCTGTTGCCTCACCGGTGACGACGACCGGACCGGACACAGGTGGTGTGTCGGTCGGTGCGGTCGTGTACTTCATCCGCGACGAGGGTTTGGTCGGTCGTGCGCGCGTCATCTCGTCCGGACCGGAATCACCGGAAGACCTACTCCGGTTGTTGGTCAGCGGTCCGGTCGAGTCGGAGACCGATTCCGGCGTACGTTCGGGCCTGACGAACCGACCCGATCTGGTGCTCGGCACACAGGTCGACGATGAGTCGGTGATCATCGATCTTGCAGCCACATTCGCCGACCTTCCCGGCGGCGAGCAGTTGCTGGTGCTCGGGCAGATCACTCTCACAGTTCTCGCCAACATCCCCGTGAAGTCAGTTCGCTATCTGCTGGGAGGTGTGCAGGTGGCCGTCCCGGACGCAGACGGAACGCCGCGCACCAGGCCCGTGGTCCGTGGTGATTACGTGTCCCTTTTGGCCCGGGGTTGACACCCATCCGGGCGTGGAAGGCCAGCCGGGCCCCCGATAGCCTTCGTGTTCCCGTAGGGGGCTATAGCTCAGTCGGTTAGAGCGCATCCCTGATAAGGATGAGGTCACAAGTTCGATTCTTGTTAGCCCCACCACTCCCCTGGCGGTGTCACTTCTTCGGTTGACTCGTCAGGTGCCAGCCGTGGCACTCCCCGCAGCGGTACACCCTCTTCTCGGTACGCCTGTCGTTTGCAGCCTCCCGCGTCGTGTCGGCCAGCGCAAGGAGAGCCTCGATCCTGTCCGCGTACCGGACCTTCCCGAAGCCGCAGGTCCCCGAGGGCCGCGCACCATTGCGTCGCCTCTCTCGGGCGCGCTGGATTCTTGCGTTTCGTCGTGCCTTGGCCATCACCGATCGCCTCTAGCCTGACAGGGTGAGGTTCATCCGCCGCGTTCTTCTTGTGCTCAGCATCGCCGGCTCGGTTGCCGGCGTGCTGCGCCTGCGCGGCAAGGGCGGTGTCCCCGAGCGCACGGGCGGGTGGCAGGAAGTCACCCCGCAGCGCTGACCCATGGCCCGCTCCACCGAGGTAGGCATCATCGGGTCGGGCCTCATCGGCACGCGCGTGGCAGCGATTCTCGTTGCGCGCGGTGTCACCGTGCGCATGGCAACCCACACCCGGGCCACCGAACTGCTCGACTGCGGAACCGTGGTGATGAGCCACGGCGGCCGCCACGCGGCGCTTGCCGGCACCTTCCTCAGCCACGGGGTGCACGTGGTGAGCTGTGGTGACTCCATGTCGGACGTGATCTCGTTGCTGGATCTCGATGACCGTGCGACTTCCCACGGCGCCGTGCTGGTGCCCGGTGCATCGTGCATGCCGGGCCTCAGCGGCCTGTTGGTGGCCCATGCATCGCGGGCATTCGACAACGTGGAGGAGGCCCACGTGGCGGTGCACGGCACGGGCGGGCCCGCGTGCGCGCGCACCCACCACGATGCACTCTCGGGCACATCGGTGGGCTGGCACGACGGTGAGTGGATCCAGCGGCCCGCCGGCAGCGGCCGGGAGCTGTGCTGGTTCCCCGATCCCGTCGGCCCGCGCGACTGTTACCGCTTCGGCACCGCCGAGCCGCTGCTGCTGCAAAGGGTGGTGCCGGGCCTGCGGCGCATCACCGCACGCGTGTCGGCGACGCGGCGCGACCGGTTGACGGCGCGATTGCCGATGATGTCACCGCCGCATGCCGAGGGTGGCGTGGGCGGTCTGCGTGTTGAGCTGCGCGGAACCCGTCAGGGTGCCCGTCACGACGAGATCGTGGGCATCGCCGACCGTCTGGCCACGGTGGCGGGTGCGGTGGCCGCCGAGACCGTGTCGGTGCTGCAGACCTCAGAGGTGCAGCCCGGTGTGCGTGTGCTGGGTGCCGAGGGGCTCCCCAACGGCGAACTGCTCGATGCGGTGGTGGCGAACGGCATCACTCTGCATCGTTACGTGGGTCACTGACCCCCTGTCCAGGGGGCATTCTCAATAATTCTCGCTATCCTGCCCGCCATGGCGCACGACCACCCCCATGGCCAGCCTCACGGCCAGCCCCATGACTCGGCGGGCCTGGCCCACGAGGTGGCGGCCCGTCTGGCCACGGTGAACCAGCGCCTCACGCCCACCCGTCGGGCCATCGTGGAGGCCCTGGCGACCGCCGACCGGCCGCTGTCGATCCCCGAGATCCTCGCCTCGGACACCTCCCTTGCCCAGTCATCGGTGTACCGCAACCTGTCGGTACTGGAGCGGGCCGGGGCCGTGGCCCGGGTGGTGACCACGGATGAATGGGCACGCTTCGAGCTGTCGGAGGATCTCACCGGCCACCACCATCACCTCATCTGCGAGCGCTGCGGTTCCGTGGTCGATATCGACGTCCCCTCCTCACTCGAGGAGGGCGTTTCGTCGTTCTCCTCGTCGATCGCTCGAAGTCACGGATTCCGCATCGAGCACCATCGCCTCGATCTCATCGGCGTGTGCCCCGCCTGCACTGCAGCGGCGCACTGATCGGCAGCGCACACCATGTCCTCACCGTCCTCGGAGGCTGCG
>JBMUAQ010000085.1:0-8832 GCA_049454855.1 Ilumatobacteraceae bacterium | reverse complement strand
CGCGGCGGCCACCACCGCGTCGACCTCCGCGGCGGTGGCGAAATCGACCTCTGCCGCCTGGTTGCCCGTGGCGGGGTCGAACACCTTCCCGCTGCGGCCCGAGCTGCCGGGTACGACACGTCCGTTGATCCAGTGGCTGATGCGGTTCATGCAACGAACCCTAGTTGCAGGCCCGCAACCGACGGCAGGGCGGCACACACGGTCGGGCTACCGTTCGGTGCGATGGACATCAGGAAATCTCTCCAGAACGGCTACGGAACCGCCCGGAACAAGGCCGGCGAGGTGGTCAACAACCTCAGTGCGAAGGGCGGCACCACAGGACGCGTGGTCGAGGCCGGGATGAAGGGCGTGAACAGCGTGGCGAACGTCGCCTCGCGGGTCAGCGGTGCCGCGGTCGACCGCACCACGCGCTTCATCGGGCTCGAGCGGTACCGCAGGGAACTCGAGGCCGCGCTCGACGAGGCAGTCCGCGTGATCGCCACGCAGGAGGCCCGGATTGCCCGTCTCGAGGACGAGCTCGGGAAGCGCGTCCCGTGACCGACCCTGCCGACGACACGGCCGAGAAGCTGCCGGACGGTATCCGCGACGCTCTCAACACGGCGCGGGAGCGCGTGCACGGTCTACGTGCGCGACTGAACGCGAACGAGCGTCGAATCCTCGCGCTCGAGGGTCGCAACGGCGGCACACCCACGTGGTCCCACACCGTCGGAAATGCAGATGCGTTGATTGCCGCGGTCGCCGCCGTCGAGATCGCCGCCGCACAGTCCGCAGGACCAAACACGGCCGGAGGTGCGCTCGAGGCAGTGGCGGCCCGCACCGGGCTCACCGAGGACGACATCGAGCGTTTCGCTGACGCCGACGCCTCATCCCGCATGGGCACCCTGAACCGACTCCAGGGGTACCTGGGCGAACAGTACGCACTCGACCTGATCAACTCGGGGCAGATCCCGGTGCCCGACGGCTACGTCGCCCGCCTTGCCGACTCTCCGAACCAGCCGGCCTGGGACCTCGAGCTCGTCGACCCCGACAGCGGGGCGGTCGTCCACGCACAGGTGAAGATCTCCGAGTCTGCCGCCGCCATCCGCGAGCACTTCGCGCGCAACCCCGACATCACGCTGGTGTACGCGAACTCCGAGGCCGCAGCCGACCTGGCCGACGAGGGGCTGGTCACCGTCGTCGAACGCGGGGCTGACTTCCCGTCGGGCACCGGTCGCATCGTCGTCGACATGGGCGTGAGCCAGGCCAACGTGCGTGACGGGGTGGCCGGCCTGCTCGATGCCGGGACGGGCGAACCGCTCCTGCAGAAGATCCTCACCGATGTGCCCCTCATCAGCCTCCTCCTCATCGCGGGGAGGGCCGCGGGCAGCTACCTCGGCACAGATGAGGCCGGTGCGCAGATACTCCGCACCGCCGGCCGCAGGGCAAGGGATGTGCTCGTTGCGAACTCCCTCGGACATGCAGCAACTGCGGCCACCACCGAACCGATCACGGGGTCGATCACCGCGGCGGCCTACCTGGTGGGCGGCAACGCAGTGCGTGCGGCGCGTGGCGACATCACCCGTGCCGCCGACCGTTTCGTGTCAGCGCGCACGGCGCTCAGCACCTTCTAGTTCGCTCAGCCCACCTGGTTCACGGTGAGGGCAGTGTCCGTGTTGGTCCAGGGAACGTTCGCGCCGCGTCTGGTGAGCCAGACGCTCATCACGTCGGTGCCGGCGTCACCTTTCTCGATCTGCGACGAGAACAGGATGTTGAACTTCCCGGCAACGGCGAACGTGATCCTCGAGCCGTCCACGATCGACACGCCGCTCGCGAAGTCGGTGGAGTTCAGGGGCACCGGGGTGGCCGCATAACGGGGAAGCGGGACCGAGGTGGTGTCCGTAGAACGAGCCGTACGCGCCGAAGCCACCGGCGGGCCCCTGGGGACCGACGGGGCCGTCGGCACCCTCAGCCGAACGCGCTCCCCGCGAAGATCCACCGTGAAGCCGGTGCACCTGCCTGCTGCCATGTCGGCGACGCAACAGGGGCGGCCTGCACCACGAACCTGTCGGCCACGGCCCACGAGAGTGCGACCCCACCGGGTGAGGCCGTCGCCACGGTCCGGCGTGTCCAACCCGCGGGTTCGGCGAGCGAGACGTCGCCCTGGTTGCGCACGGCCACGACCGAGACGGCAGTGGCGTTCGAGGTGGTCACCACGTCGGGCGAAGGAACGAACTGGACGGTTGCCTGTGCACTCGCACCGAACACCTGCGCAACGGCAGCCGACTGCGGCGTCGGTGCGCCGGGCAGGGTGTCATACCGCAGCACCTGGAGTGCCGCTCCCCCCGCGCGGCCGTCGACCGTCACCTGCGCAGAAGACGCAGCATCAGCGATGCGCTGGCCCACGTACAGATGGAAGTCGCTCTGACCACCGATGCCGCTCGATGCGACGTCGGTCCAGCCGGTGGTGCGGGTGGGGGCCCTGTTGCGCCCGTTCACGACCACGAGCACCAGGAGGTCCCCCGCCTCCGTACCGGACGGATACGGAACGTCGACGATGCCGCTCGAGACGGTGGTGACCACCGGCCCGGATGATGCGAACGTGGTTCCGGGCAGGGCGGTCGGATCGCTTGCCGGCCCCTCGGCGAGGCTCCACGTGGGGGCCGCGAACCTCCACAGCTGCGGCTGCACCGTGTAGGAGTACGTGACCCCCCGCTGCACGGTGGAATCGGTGCACGAGACGGACACGGGCGACGACACGACGGCACCCGCTCCCCCGCACACGGGCGAGGTTCCGGACGACGACGAGCGACGCACCGTCCACACGATCGAGCCGCCCGCAGTGCTGGTGACGGGCGACCACTCGAGTGCAACTGCGGATGCACCCGCGACGACAACCGGCCTCGGCGACACCGGGGGCTGCAACGAAGCGGCCGTCAGGCCCGCACGGACGGAGGGTGCGGCCGAGTCGAACACGCCGTGCACGGCCCGGGGGGCGGGGACCGCGGTGCCAGCCCCCAAGGGGATGATGGCAGCAAGCCCCGCACGTCCCGCCCGCGGGATCACCTGTTCATCAACCCCAGTTGATGCTGGTGCACTGGCGTCCCGCCACGCACGAGGTGACCTGGTTCGCGCTCTGCACCGCGTGGAAGGTGAGCTGCACCGACGACGAGGATGCCTGCAGGCTGTTCGGCGCCGCGAGGGGCAGGAGGTAGTCGACGGTGAACGTGACCTCGTCGTTCGTCACCGCAGGCGTCGACTTCACGAGGATGTTCGACACCTGGGTGCCGGCCACGACGGCCACGTCTGCTCCCGCCTGGTCCTTGTAGGTGGTTCCGTCCACCACGGACACGCCACCGGAGGCGGCGACCTGCAGCTGCAGACCCGATGCGGCACCAGTGAACATGGGGGTCGCACCGTTGGCCACGTTCACGTCGACACCCAGGTACGCAGGCAACGAGCCCGTGTACTTCACGTTGTACGTGCACGTGGTGCGTGTCGCCGAACCGGAGCCGTAGCCGGCGGACGAGTCACCGGGTGCCAGTTCGGACACGTTGCAGGTGGTGCTGGTGGCCCCGAGACCCACCGTCACGGTTCCGGTGGCGAACGTGTCGGACGAATTCGTCTGGGAGTCGGTGAACAGTGCGCTGGTGCCGACGAGCGCGAGGCCCGCCGACGCAGCGATGAGCACTCCGCTCGCGAGCCGCCGGAACCTGCGCGATCCCGGTTTGTGCGGCGGTCCCGCCGCGTGTGCCGGCAGTTTGTCGTGTGGTTGGCTGTTCATGGTGTGTTGCCTCCTTGAGTGATGGCTGTCTGTTGTTGTGTCGGGTCATTCGTTTCGGCCGAGTGTCTCGGCCTGACGATCAGTGCGGTCTCCAGCAGGACGACCGCGAGCACCACCGGCACCGCAGTGCGTGGCTCGGTCATTGCCGCAAGCAGGTGGCCGGTGGGCAGAACCGACTCCACACGTCCGACCACCTCGCCGGCGGTGACGGCTGTCAGGTCGGACCCGGCGTTCGCGTCGCCCTTGGTGACATACGAGACCCTGCCCATGCGGTCCGACCGCACGGCCACCACGCGGTGCGTGACCGCGGTTCCGCCCGCTGCCCGCCTGAACGTGATCACCTCGCCGATGTCGACCTGCGCCCCGGACTCGCGACCGATGCGCACGACCACGATGTCGCCCGCGGAGAGTGCCGGCGACATCGACCCGGACGTGACCAGCATCAACTCGCGTCCGAGCAGCGTTCTGTCGAGCCCCGTCAGGGCCGCCACCGCCAGAACGGCCGCGAGCACCGCGATGGCGGCGGTCGCAAAGCGCAACAGTGCACCGCCTGCAGAACCGACGAGCCTCCGTGACGACATGCGGCGGACCGTACGGGCCGTTGACCGGCCTGCACAGTACGAGGAGCTCTTCGGCACGAATGTTCGGGCCCGTGAGACCCGCGCGGTTCGCCGCCGGCGCCGCAGGGACGAATTACTGTCGTGCAGGGACGGGAGGACACATGGCGAAGAACGAAGACCTGTACATGACCGAGGAACTCCGGCGGTGGCGGGCCAGAACCGACGTGCCGTTCCTCATAGTCGCGATCGCGAGCATCCCGTTCCTGCTGCTCGAGCTGATCGCAGACCGGCTTCCCGACGCGGACAACTCTCTGCTGCTCGTGGTCAACATCGTCGTTCTCGCGGTGTTCGGAACCGACTACGTCATGGAGTTCCGTGCGGCATCGAACAAGGCCGCGTACTTCCGCAGCGAATGGACCAGCCTCGTGATCGTTCTCTCGCAGGTGATGGCCGTGGTTCCCGCACTGGTGGGCTTCGGCTTCCTGCGTGTGCTGCGCATCCTCAGGCTCGGCACCATCATCGCGAGGTTCTTCGCCATCGGCGAGGAAGTGGAGAACTCGGGCCGCCAGGTGCTGCGCAAGCACGCCGCGAAGTTCGCGTTCGGCCTCGCGTTCATGACGTGGATCATGTCTGCCGCTGCCTTCACGCTCGCTGAGGACGTGGGCGACGGGCGACGGGTGCACTCTTTCTTCGATGCTCTGTGGTGGTCATCAGCCACGATCACCACGGTGGGCTACGGAGACATCTTCCCTGTCACGGCGGCAGGACGCGTGGTGGGCGTGTTCACGATGCTGGTGGGCATCAGCACCTTCTCGGTGGTCACGGCGAAGGCCGCGCAGTTCCTCCTCAAGGTCGAGGAGGAGGAGAAGGCCCGCACCCAGTCGGGCGGCTCCTGACCACCGTGTTCCTCGGGCGCTGGGGAGCAACCGACGACGAGGTGGCCGGGCCGGTCACGGGCGACGACCTCTGCCCTGGTGCGCGCCTCGTCGCCACCCGTTGCATCACGGTCGGTGCGCCGCCCGACGCGGTGTTCCCCTGGTTGCGCCAGATGGGGATCGGTCGTGCCGGCTGGTACAGCCACGACATTCTCGACAACCTCGGCCGCCGCAGCGCCCGCCGGATCCTTCCCGAGTGGCAGGGGCTCACCGCCGGTGACACGGTGCCCGGCGGGCCAGTGGGGTTCGAGGCGGTGGTAGTGGAGCCGCCGAAATCGTTCGTGCTGCGACTCGGCACGAGAGAAAGGCCGTCACGGCGTGTCTGTTTCGTGCTGGCGTACGAACTGCGCGCGCACGGTGGGGGCACACGCATCGTCACACGGGTGCGGGCACGGGTGAACCTGCCCGGCGGACGGCTGGTCGAACGTCTCGTTCTCGGACCGGGCGATGGCGTCATGCTTCGCCGTCAGTTGCTCGGGCTGAGGAAGCGCACCGGTCGCCCCGACGAGTAGCGTCGGCACGGTGGCTGACCCAATCGATCTCCGCGGCGCGGTCGCACTCATCGCGGGCGGAACCGGTGGCATCGGCAGGCACATCGTGTCCGGCCTCGTCGCACGGGGTGCCAGGGTGCACACCGTGTCGCGCACGGCCGGTGACACACCAAACCACGCCGTGGCCGACCTCCGCTCCGCCGACGACGTTCGCCGTGTGGTGACCGGCGTGCAGGAGCGCGAGGGTCGTCTCGACATCGTGGTGAACGCCGTTGGTGTCGTTGCCTTCGGCGACGCGACGGCCACCTCTGTCGACACCGTGGAGGAACTGTTCCTCACCAACACGTTCGCCCACATCTTCCTGTGCTCGGCCGCACTCCCCCTCATGCAGAAGGGCGGCGTGATCGTCGGCATCTCGGGGGTGGTCGCCGAACAGAACCTGCCCGGCATGGCCGCCTACGGGGCCTCGAAGGCCGCGGTGCGTTCGTTCAACGAGGGCTTCGCCCGCGAGGCCCGCCGCGCCGGGGTGCGCGTGATCGACGCTCGCCCACCGCACACCGAGACCGGGCTTGCGTCGCGGGCCGTCGCGGGCGCTCCGCCGCGCTTCCCCGCGGGGCTCGACCCGATGGCGGTTGCCGCCCGGATCGTGGAGGCAATCCACGACGGCACCACCGACCTCCCGGCGTCCGCATTCGGCTCCTGACCCGGTGTGGGCAATGATGAGCCCGTGACACAGCATCCGTTGAAGCTCAGAGGCGCCCTCGGGTCGCCGTACTCGCTGAAGATGCGCGCGGTGCTGCGCTACCGGCGGATCCCGTTCCGGTGGGTGCCCCAGGGTTCCGCACTCGACGACATGCCGCCCTTCCCGCTCATCCCCGTCATCGGATTCCCCGACGCCGATGGCCGGTACGGGGATGCCCAGATGGACTCGAGCCCTCTCATCATGCGGCTCGAGGGGATGTTCGAGGGACGCAGCCTGGTGCCGACCGACCCCGTGGTGGCATTCATCGACTACCTCGTGGAGGACTTCGCCGACGAGTGGGTGACGAAGGCGATGTACCACTACCGCTGGTACTACGACGAGGCAATCGAGAAGGCCAAGCGCCTGCTTCCTCTCGACCGCGACCAGCAGACCCCCGCACACCAGTGGGAGCGTGCGCAGCGCTTCATCTCGGAGCGACAGATCGGCAGGCGCGCGCTCGTCGGCTCCACCGAGCAGAACCGCGCACCCATCGAGGAGTCGTTCATCCGCCTGCTCGGGCTGCTCGAGAATCTGCTTGCTGACTCCCCGTTTCTCTTCGGAACGCGGCCGTCACGCGGCGACTTCGGCCTGTTCGGACAGCTCGTGCAGCTGCTGCGCTGGGACCCCGTGTCGGTGCGGCTCGGCATCCAGCACGCCCCCCGCCTGGTGAACTGGGTGGACCGCACGGATGACCTGTCGTGGTGGGAGGTCGACGGCGACGCCGGCTGGGTCGACAGAAACACCGTCCCCTCCGCGGCACTCACCCTGCTGCCCGAGATCGGGCGCACCTATGCGCCGTTCCTGCTGGCGAACGACGCCGCCCTCGCGGCCGGCGAGGACACGTTCTCGTGCGTGATCGACGGCCATGCGTACTCCCAGGGAACCTTCGTGTACCAGCGCAAGTGCCTCGCGTGGCTGCGCGAGCAGCACGCATCCCTCGGCACGGCCGACCGGGCCGCGGTGGATGCATTGCTCGCGGGAACCGGTTGCGAGGTTCTGTTCGCCTGACGACTTCTCCGTGTTGCACGGGGTCTAACCTCCGCGCATGGACTCCCACTTCTACCCCGTTGCGCACACACCACCCGGTGGGTACGGCAATGAGTTCCCGCCGCTCGTCATGCCGGGATGCACCGAGCCACTCGTCGAGGGGGCACCCGACCTGCGCGGCACCTGGCGCGTGATCAGCGCAACCCGCGGCGGACAACCGGTGGCGCCGGGTGACCGGATCCTCTCCTACACGGAACGCATCGAGCAGGCGGGCGACCGCATCGTGGACTGCGGCGGCGGCACCATCGCCGACTGTCGCGCCGACGGCACAGAGGAGAACGGCGTGCACGACGTGAGCGCATTCGACTATGTGACGCCCATCCACGTGGTGGCGACCTACGAGGACGGCGCGTTCGTGCTCCGTCCCGTCGGCATCCCCGGGATCGAGGTCACGCGGCGACTCGATGCCGACGGGCACATGGTGTGGACGAGGCCCGACCTCGGCGGCATGGTGGCCGTGCTGGAACGGGTCGGCTGACTCCGGGCTCGGTGCCCCCGGCAGGGATCGAACCTGCGACCTGCGGTTTAGGAAACCGACGCTCTATCCACTGAGCTACGGAGGCGGGGGATGGTGCGAAATGTGGTGCGAAATTCGCCGCCACACGCCGCGTCATTTATATAGAGACTACTGGAGTGTGTTCTGTGCAAAGGATAGGGCATCAATAAGAAAAACTCTATGCCAGTTATCCAACGGATGGTCCCGAGGTAGTTTTTGGCTGACGAACCGCGACAATCACCTATTTAGTTGAATTCGCAGTGACGCACGACGGCGACTAGCCATCAACACCACACCACTTATTACCATCATCATGCCCGCAACCAGTGGCGGCGAGTTTGAGCCAGTTTGTGGCAACGTGGCCGCAGACACCGAGACAACTTGACGGAAACCCGCACCACTTATCGGTGCGTACAACGCAATCGTGTGTTTCCCTGCACCAAGACCGGACGGAAGGATTTCGGTAACAGTCACCGAACCTGATGCCTTGGCCACACCAGTACCAATCACACGTGGCATGGAGGCAACAATAAGTTGCACTATTTCTCCTGGCGTGAATCCTGTGTATGCCACAGTGATTTTCCCACCTGTAAACATCGGCGTTGTCGACAACAATGCACGCGGCAAAGCATTAATGACCGCCAACGAGGGCGCACTCGACACATTGACAGGCACGGTCGTTGCGGTGACAGGCGCACTCGACACATTGACAGGCACGGTCGTTGTGGTGACAGGCACGGTCGTTGTAGTTACTTCTGAAATTGCAAACGACCGTGAAACAATCTGGGCCGCAAGATAGAT
>JBMUAQ010000084.1:0-8908 GCA_049454855.1 Ilumatobacteraceae bacterium | reverse complement strand
GACCGAAGAAGGTCGCACCGCGTGACCGCCCGCGCGGGAGAAGATGCGTGTCGACATCAACCAACAGTTGTTGCAGCAGGTTGGTGGAGAACACCACGAACGCGAATGTTGCTGCCTCCCCGGTGAACGTGCGGGCCATGCCCAGGGCTGTCAGGGCACCCACAAGTGCCGACACCGGAACGAACGAAGGCGAGCGGTTCAGCAGACCGTGGAACCATGCTGCGCCCGAGGCCTGTGCATCGATGATGACATTGCGTGCACGACGCGCTGCCCCGATACCGAACAGCCATCCGAGGACGGCCCAGAAGATCTCTCTCACCGGAGTCCTCCTGCACTCAGCATCGACAGCGTCGGGTCGACGGCGGGGTCACTCCTGGACGAGCTCGATGAGGGTCCCGAAGCTCCCCTTCGGGTGGATGAAGGCCACCGTGGTGCCGCGGCTTCCCGGCCTCGGGGCCTTGTCGATTGCCGTTGCACCGGCGGCCAGCATCGCGGCGAGTGCCTCTGCGCAGTCGTTCACGCGGTAGCCGATGTGGTGCAGGCCCTCGCCCCGCTTCTCGATGGCTTTGGCCACCGGCGAGTCGTCGCGGGTTGGGGTGAGGAGCTGCACGTAGCTCTCGGCCACCTTCAGCAGGGCCTCCTCGACGCCGTCGCTCTCCACCACCTCACGGTGCTCGACCTCGGCACCGAACGCACGGTGGTAGTAGTCGATGGCGGCCTCGAGGTCGCGCACGGCGATGGCCACATGGTCGATTTCTGTCAGCAACATGTCGGTGTCTCCTTCGGGGTGTTGATGGGTGTGTCGATGCTGTCGGGTCGGGACTCAGCCGCGGAACCAGGTGAGCTTGTCGGCAACCTTTGCCCGCAGTTCGTGGTTGTCCACTCCCAGGCCCTCCTCCGGGGCGAGGCACAGCACGCCGAGCTTGCCCTCGTGCATGTTGTGGTGCACCTGGTACGCGGCCTCGCCCGTCTGGTCGAGGGTGAACACCTTCGACATCACGGGGTGGATCATGCCCTTCGAGATGAGCCTGTTGGCCTCCCATGCTTCCTTGTAGTTCGCGAAGTGGCTGCCGACGAGACGCTTCAGGCGCATCCAGAAGAAGCGGTTGTCGAACTCCATCATGAAGCCGCTGGTGGCGGCGCACGTGACGACGGTGCCGCCCTTCTTCGCCACGTACATCGACGCGGCGAAGGTGCTGCGGCCCGGGTGCTCGAACACGATGTCCGGGTCCTCGCCCACCAGTGCGCGGATGTCGCCGCCGAGACGGCGCCATTCCGACTCGTTGTGCGTGTTGTCGTCGTTCCAGAACCGGTAGTTCGCCGCCTTGCGGTCGATGACCGCCTCGCAACCCATCTTCCGGAGGATGTCGGCCTTGTCGGGCGACGAAACGACGCCGACGGGGATGCCGCCACCGTTCAGCACGTACTGCACCGCGTATGCGCCGATGCCGCCGGTGGCACCCCAGATGAGCACCACGTCGCCCTGCTTCATGTTCGCCCCGGTGGGTGACACCAGCATGCGGTAACTGGTGCTGTTGCACAGCGCGTTCACCGCCGCCTCCTCCCACGTGAGGTGCGCGGGCTTCGGCATCAACTGGTTGGCCTTCACCACGGCCAGGTCGGCGAGGCCGCCGAAGTTGGTCTCGTAACCCCAGATGCGCTGGTTCGCGCCCATCATCGAGTCGCTGTGCGACGAGGGGTCCTGGTCGTCGACGTGGTTGCAGTGAACCGTGATCCTGTCGCCCGGTTTCCAGTTGCGCACCGCACTGCCCACCCGCAGCACCACGCCCGATGCGTCGCTGCCGACGGCCTGGTACTCGCGGTCGTGGCGCTTCGCCCACTCGCTCTCCCGCCCGAGCCTGGAGAGCGCACCGAAGGTGCTGATGGGCTCGAAGATGCTGGTCCACACCGTGTTGAAGTTGATGGACGACGCCATCACCGCGATCACCGCCTCGTCGGGCGCGATCTCGGGCAGCGGCACCTCGCCGACGCGGAGGCTCTTGCGGGGGTCCTTCTCGTTGCTCGGCACCCCCTCCCACATCTTCTCGTCCTCCTTGCGGACATGTGCTGCGCGGTAGGACGTGGGCAGGGGGATGGACGCCAGTTGGTCGCCGGAAGCGCCGTTCTGGATGGCTTCGAGGATCTTCTCCATGGGCGCCGACGATAGCGAGAAGCGGGGGTCCGTCACCTAGCCTGATTCGGTCGGTGCCCGGCCCGTCGGGCACCCCGAAAAGGAGCAATCGGACATGGCCGGTTCGTACATCGTCGCAGGGGCACGCACACCCATCGGGAAGATGAGCGGTGCGCTCTCCTCGTTCAGCGCCGCCGATCTCGGTGGTTTCGCCATCAAGGCCGCACTCGAGCGCGCCGGGGTGAAGCCCGAGGAGGTCGAGCACGTGATCATGGGCCAGGTGCTCATGGCCGGTCAGGGACAGGTTCCCTCCCGTCAGGCGGCCTCGAAGGCCGGGATCCCGATGAGCGTGCCGTCGGTGAACGTCAACAAGGTCTGTCTGTCGGGCCTGAACTCGATCTATCTGGCCGACCAGATGATCCGAAACGGCGAGGCCGACATCGTCGTGGCCGGCGGGATGGAGAGCATGACGAACGCCCCGTACCTGGCGATGGGCGCCCGCGGCGGCTTCCGTTACGGACACACCGAACTGGCCGACGCCATCATCAAGGACGGCCTGTGGTGTGCCTTCGATGCGTGCCTCATGGGCCTCGGCACCGAGCGTTACACCGCCGGCGGCATCAGCCGCGAGGAGCAGGACGACGCGGCGATGAAGTCGAACCAGCGCGCCGCCGCGGCCATCGCCGCGGGCAAGCTCGCCGACGAGATCGTCCCCGTCGCCGTTCCCCAGCGCAAGGGCGACCCGCTGATGGTCACGAACGACGAGGGCGTCCGCGCCGACACCACCATGGAGTCGCTCGGCGGCCTGAAGCCGGCGTTCGACAAGGCGGGAACGATCACCGCGGCGAACGCGAGCCAGATCTCCGACGGTGGCTCCGCAGTCGTGGTGATGTCGCGCAAGGCGGCCGAGGCACGTGGCGTGAAGCCGCTCGGCGAGATCCTCGGTTACGGCATGGTCGCGGGTCCCGACAACGCCTCGCTGCTGCACCAGCCCGCACGCTCCATTCTGCGCGCGCTCGACAGGGCCGGCATGAAGGTGAGTGACGTCGACCTGTTCGAGCTGAACGAGGCCTTCGCCGCCGTCGGCATCGCCTCGATGCGTGAGCTCGGCATCACGGACGACGTCGTCAACGTGAACGGCGGTGCCATCGCACTCGGTCACCCGATCGGCATGAGCGGCAACCGTCTCGCACTCACCATCCTCCACGAACTGCGCCGCCGCGGCGGCGGGGTCGGTGCGGCCGCACTGTGCGGCGGCGGTGGCCAGGGCGACGCAATCATCGTCCGCTCGCTCTGAGCAACAGGGCGGGTCCCGTGCGGTTCGGGGACGTCGTCGACAGAACACGGCACATCGTCAGGTGGGCCGTGCTCGCGACCCTCGTCGGGCTCGCATCCGGTGCACTGTCGGCCGCATTCATCGAGACCCTCGGCTGGGCTGGTTCGGCGCGGGAGGCACGCGACTGGCTCGTGTGGCTGCTGCCGGTTGCGGGACTCGCGGTCGGTTGCGCGTACCACTACGGCGGCCGCGGCCTGGAGCGGGGCAGCAACCTGATCATCGAGCAGATCCACGAGCACCGAGCCGGTGTGCCGCTTCGCTTGTCGCCGTTGATCTTCGCCGGGAGCACGGTCTCGCACCTGTTCGGAGCCTCGGTGGGCCGCGCGGGGGCGGCGCTGCAGCTCGCGGCCGGGGTGTCCGACCCCGTGGGTCGCCGGCTCGGTCTTGATGCGCGCGAGAGGTCGATGCTGCTGGTAACGGCCGTGGCAGGCGGGTTCGGGTCGGTGTTCGGGGTGCCGGTGACGGGCGCAGTGTTTGCTCTCGAGGTGCAGCGTGTCGGTCGCATGCGCTACGAGGCGATCGTGCCTGCCTTCGTGGCCAGCCTGGTGGGTGACGCAACCGTGCGGGCGCTCGGCATCGAGCACACGGCGTATCCGTCGCTGCCGTCCTTCACCTGGTCATCCACCCTCGCGTGGGAGGCGCTGCTGCTGGGCATCGCCGCAGGTCTCGTGGCAACGGCGTTCGTGGCCCTCACACATGGTGTCCGCAGTGTCGTGTCGCGCTGCGTCGCGTGGTACCCGGCGCGCCCGATGGTCGGGGGTGCGGTGGTTGCCGCACTTGTGCTGGTGTTCGGGTGGCGCGACAACCAGGGGCTCTCCGTTCACCTCGCACAGCAGGCATTCGCCGGTTCGGCGGCCGGCCAGTGGCCGGTGAAGCCGTTGCTCACGGCGATCAGTGTGGGCAGTGGCTTCGTGGGCGGAGAGGTGACCCCAATGCTGGTCACCGGCGCGCTGCTCGGTGCATCGTTGGGCAGCATGCTCGGGGCGAACGTCGCTTTGTTCGCCATGGTCGGTGCTGTCGCGGTGCTCGCGGCCGCCGCCAACACGCCGCTCGCGTGCGTGTTCCTCGGTGTCGAGTTGTTCGGCGGTTCCGGGGCCGTCCTCTTCGCGGTTGCCTGTGCCACCGCGTATGCGTGCAGCGGCCAAAAGGGCCTGTACCACGCACAGCCGGTGTCGACCGACAAGTCGGGTCGGCCGGCGGGCCGGACGGCCTAGCCCTGCTGGACGTCGCGACGGTTCTCGAGCGCGCGGCCGAGAGTGAGCTCATCGGCGAACTCAAGGTCGCTTCCCACGGGCAGTCCGCTCGCGATGCGGGTGACACTCACGCCGATGGGGCGCATGAGCTTCGCGATGTAAGCCGCCGTGACGTCACCCTCGGTGTTGTTGCCCGTGCACACGATCACCTCGTCGATGGGTTCGGTCTGCAGCCGCACGACGAGTTCGCGGATCTTGATGTCGTCGTGACCGACCCCCGCCATGGGGTCCATGACGCCGAGCAGCACGTGGTACGTGCCGCGGAACTCCCCGGTTCGCTCGATTGCGGCGAGGTCACGCGAGTTCTCCACCACGCACACCTTGGTGGCGTCGCGTTTCGTGTCGCTGCAGATGCTGCACAGCTGACCGTCGGCCAGGTTGAAGCAACGCTCGCAGAAACGGACCTTCTGTCCCTCGGCAATCGCGCGGGTGAGACGCGCAACATCAGACTCCTGGGCGCGGATCAGGTGCAACGCGATGCGCACGGCCGTGCGGGGGCCGACGCCGGGCAGACGGCCGAACTCGTCGATGAGGGCCTGCACCGCCGGTGTGTAGGGACTGCCCACGGACTACTGCTTCTTCTTGCCACGCGGAGCGGGGGCCTTCTCCACCCGCCCGCCCGGGAACATCTCGTGCAGCGCATCGAGCGCAAGATTGTCGGATGCCTCGTCGGGGAGGATGTCGGCGGGGTCGACGGGCGCGAGGTCGTCCTGCGCCACCTCTTCGACGATTGTCGGTGGCTTCGATGCCCCGGGACGCGCAACCGCCCCGGTGTCGTCCTTGCTGAACGCCACGGTGAACCTGGCGCCGCACAGCTTCCGGAGGCTCTCGACGAGCACCTGCTTCTGCTCCTCCGCCTTGGTGAGCGGCATGTTGGCGGGGAGCCGCACGAGGACCACGTTGTCGTTGACGGACTCCACCGACGCCGGCTTGAAGATGGCTCGTGCGAGCGGCTTGAGTGACTCCACTATCTGCGGCCACATGCGTGCAGGGTCGGACATCTCCCCCGCCGGAACATCCGCTGCGGGGGCAGGGTCGGGAGGTGATGCCGGCGCCGGTGACGCGGCCGGTGCATCCGGAACCGGTCGAGTGGTTCCTCCGGTGGGTGCGGCACGCCCGCCGATGCGCGCGCGGCCGGTGCTCTCGTTCACCGGGGCCGGCGCGAGCGGCACGCCACCGGAGCTGACGATGTTCGACAACTTCTCCTCGAGCGCGGCAACGCGGGCCGCGAGAACGTCGGCGGAGTCGTCGATGTCGGGCACGGCGATGCGCACCAGCGCCACCTCGAGCAGAAGGCGCGGGTCGGGTGCGTGTCTCATCTCCACGAGGGTTGTGCCGAGCACCTCCATGATGCGCACGACCGTGCGGTTGCCGAGTGAACGCGCACGGGCGGCGAGGTCGCGCACGGTGTCCGCCGGCATCTGCACGAGCTCGGGTGACAGAACGGCGAGGAAACTGTCGCGCATCGAGCGCACGATGTCCTCGGCGAGGCCGCGCGGGTCGCGGCCGAGGTTCACTGCCGACGCAACCGCCGCCAGCACCCGTGCCTGGTCACGCGCGACGAGTGCATCGATCAACTCATCTGTGGCACGGACAGCCTCGGGTTCCGAACCCCCGGACACCACCAGCTCCAGTGCCGACAGGGTGTCGCGGGCGCTGCCGCCGCCCTGGCGCAGCACGAGATCGATGTCGTCGTCGCTCACCTCGAGACCTGCCGACGCCACCACGTGGCGGACGTACTTCTCGAGTTCCTCCACCGGCAGGAGGTGGAACTGCAGGTGCTGCACCCGGCTGCGGATGGTCTCGCTGATCTTCTGGGGATCGGTGGTGGCGAGAACGAACACCACGTGCTCGGGCGGCTCCTCGAGCGTCTTCAGGAGAGCGGCCTCCGCGGGACGCGACAGCATGTGGGCCTCGTCCAGGATGAACACGCGGTGACGGCCGGGGCTCGTGAGTGCCGCCGAGGCGACGAGCTCGCGCACCTCCTCCACACCGTTGTTGCTGGCGGCATCGAGTTCGAGAACGTCGTAGCTGTTCCCGACCTCGACGGCCATGCAGCTGTCGCACCCACAGCACGGTTCGCCCTCGGACGGCGCCTCACAGTTCAGCACCTTGGCGAGGATGCGGGCGGTGGTTGTCTTGCCCGTGCCGCGTGGTCCGGAGAAGAGATATGCCTGGCCCTCACGACCGTTGATGACGGCGTTGCGCAGCGCGCGCACCACATGCTCCTGGCCGTACAGCTCGGAGAACTTCCGCGGCCGGAAACGGCGGTAGAGCGACTGGGTGGCCATCGGAATCGACCCTACCAACCGCGTGACATGCGGTTCCGACGTGACGGAGCCCCGATGACGACACACGGAGACTCGATGTTGAGTACCGTTTTGACGCTCATGCGCCGTCTCCTCTTCTGTCTGTTCGCCGCGGCCGGCGCCGTGAGCCTCGGTGCGGCCGGCGCCGTGAGCCTCGGTGCGGCCCCCGCTCTCGCGGAGGGCACCAACACGCTGGAGTCGTCGAGTCCCGCCGCAGGCGAGGTGATCACCGTCGCGCCGACACAGTTGCAGCTGAGGTTCGTGCAGCCCGCAGGAACTGCCGAGCAGGTGGCCCAGATGGGCCTCGCTCTCACGTGCTCGGGACGTCTCGTCGGTCTCGGCACACCCCAGCTCGGCACCGACGGACTCACCGTGTCGGCCGCACTCACGCAGGTCCCGCCGAACGGCACGTGCACGGTGAGCTGGAAGCTCGCCGATGCATCGGCAGGCAGCTTCTCCTTCGAATCGCAGACCCAGCCCACCACCACACCCGCCCCCGGTGAGCCGGGCCAGACAACCCTCCCGGCAGGGCCCGACGGAACCGCCGTCGAAACCGCCGCACCGCGTCTCGGTGGCCCGGTGGGTCTCGCCCGACTGATGGCGTTCCTCACGGTGAGCGCGCTGTTCGGCGGTCTCCTCTTCGTGCGGTTCGTGTGGGTTGAGGGAGTGGAATACAGCATCGCGGAGAGGTACTTCCGGATCGTGTCCCTTGCGGCAACCGCATCAGTCACGCTCCAGGTTTCCCTCGTGACGGCGGCCGAGAGCGGGCGCGGGCTCGGGGCGTCGTTCCTGCCCACATCGTGGTTCTCGCTGCTCGACTTCAACGAGGGCCGCACCCTCTTGCTGCGGCTCGTCGCCGTCGGGGCACTCGTCTACTTCTCGTGGATTCCGGCCCGCATCTTCGAGCCGACGAACGTGCCTCAGTCGACGGCGGCACTGGTGCTGCTCGCGGTGTCGTTCGGATTCGACCGCATGACGGGGCGCAGTCTCGCCATCGGTGTGGTGATGGGCATCGTGCACATGGCGTTCGTGATGCTGTTCGTCGGCGCGGTCGCGATCATCTGGCGGGTTGTGCTCTACGGGCCGGGCGAGGAGGATCTCGTGCACGCCCTGCACGGCTGGCACCGCATCGCCACGCCTGTGTCGGTGGTGATCATCGTGAGCGGCGCCGTGCAGGTGTGGCGACTCGACGGCCTCAGCCTGGTGAACAGCGGCCACGGGCGGATGGTGCTGCTGAAGGTGCTCGTGGTCGGGCTCCTCCTCTTCGTCAGTGCAGCAGTGCGCAACTGGGTGGCGGGACGCCTGCGCAGGGCGAAGGTGCTCAACCAGCGTGCCGTGCACGTGCTGAAGAAGCCGGTCGGTGTCGAGCTCGCGCTCAGTGTGCTGGTGCTCGCGTTCTCCAGCATCCTCATGTCGATGCGACCCCCGTACGTGGTGCCCCGGGACAAGGGGCCGAAGGAGCAGTACGCGGTCGTGCGGGACATGACCGGCAGTGACGACTTCCGTGTGCGGCTCTCGATCACCCCGGGCAATGTCGGTGCGAACAAGATGCTCGTGGAGCTGTTCGGGCCGGCGCGCATCCAGAACTTCACCGTGTCGCTCGTTCCCGCGAACGCGGCGTTCAACGGGTTCAAGGTGTACGTGCCGATCACACGTCCCGGTGCGGCGCTGCTGTCCGAGGAGACCGGCATGAAGTTGCTGGCGCCGGGCGAGTGGTCGGTCACGGTGGAGGGCACCACCACCACGGGCGACCTCGAGCCGCTCAGGTCCACGTTCATCGTGGCCGACGGGGTCACGGTCACGACCCAGCCGAATGCCGACCTCGCCCCCCCCCCCCCCCCCCGCCCCCCCCGGGGGCGCCAGGCACCTATTCCAGGCA
>JBMUAQ010000083.1:0-9052 GCA_049454855.1 Ilumatobacteraceae bacterium | reverse complement strand
GCGAACGAGGGTGCGATGCGTTTCAACGAGCTGGCCGAACGAACGATGACGCACCCCAGCAGCCTCAGCCGCCAGCTCGACAAGATGGAGGAACGTCACTTCGTGGCACGTGAGAAAGCCACCGGCGACGACGGGCGGGCGGTGGAGATCGTGCTCACCCCGCGCGGCCACGACATGTGGCGCACCGCGAACCCCGCCTACTACCGCATCGTGAGACGCGTGTTCACGAACAGTCTCACCGAGACCGACCTGCACGCGCTCGAGCGCATCTTCGGCAAGGTGCTGGAAGCGGACTAGTGGCAGACTTGCCCCGGTCCGAGGACACGGAGGGAACCCACATGCAGAACGCAGTGATCGTCGATGCGATCCGCACACCGCTCGGCAAGCGCAACGGCCGCCTGAAGGAATGGCACCCGGTCGATCTCGCCGCGCAGGTGATCAAGGCCCTCGTGGAGCGCAACAACTTCGACCCCAACCTGATCGACGACGTGATCATGGGCTGCGTGATGCAGGTGGGCGAGCAGGGCCTGAACGTGGGCCGCAACGCGGTGCTGGCCGCCGGCCTGCCCGAGACCATCCCGGGCACCACGGTCGACCGTCAGTGCGGCAGCAGCCAGCAGGCGGCGCACTTCGCCGCGCAGGGTGTGATGGCCGGCGCCTACGACGTGGTGATTGCCTCGGGTGTCGAGGTGATGACGCGCGTGCCGATGGGTGCCGCGATGGCCGAGGGCAAGTACGGCTTCCCGTTCGGGCCGATGGTGAGCGCACGTTATGCATCGGAGGGTGGCCTCGTGCCCCAGGGCATCTCTGCAGAGATGATCGCCGACAAGTGGGACATCACCCGCGACGACATGGATGCCTTCGGTGTGCGCAGCCAGTCGTACGCGGCACGCGCCACAGCAGAGGGCCGTTTCGACCGTGAGATCCTCCCCGTGGCTGATGCCGAGGGGAAGATGATGACCACCGACGAGGGCATCCGCGACACCACACGCGAGTCGCTCGGTGCGCTGAAGCCCGCGTTCCGCCCGGCGGAGGAGGGCGGCCGCGTGACCGCCGGCAACTCGAGCCAGATCACAGACGGAGCATCTGCCGTGCTGATCATGAGCGAGGAGAAGGCGAACCAGCTCGGTCTCACGCCGCGCGCACGCTTCGTGAACTTCGCGCTTGCCGGTGACAACCCGCGTTACATGCTGACCGCACCGATCCCGGCCACGCAGAAGGTGCTTTCGCGCGCCGGCCTCACCATGGACGACATCTCGATCACCGAGATCAACGAGGCGTTCGCCTCGGTGGTGCTGGCATGGGAGAAGGAACTGCACCCGAACATGGACACCGTGAACCCGAACGGCGGCGCGATCGCGCTCGGTCACCCGCTCGGTGCGTCGGGCACGCGTCTTCTCACCACGCTGCTGAACGAGCTGGAGCGCACGGGCGGCCGCTACGGCCTGCAGACCATGTGCGAGGGCGGCGGCATGGCGAACGCCACCATCATCGAGCGCCTGTAGGGCGATGCCCGATCTCGGCACCATCATCTGGTTCGCGCTGGGGCTGGTGCTCCTGCGGATGATCTGGAAGACGGGACTTGCGATGCTGCGCAGCATGGCCACCCCGCCGCCTCCACCGCCACCGGCCGGTGAGATGCGCCGCATCGACGTGCGCTACCGCTGCGTGGTGTGCGGCACGGAGATCCGCATGGTGATGGCCCCCGACGAGGACCCTCCTCCGCCGCGTCACTGCATGGAGGACATGGAGTTCATGACGCCCCGCTTCGAGTAGGGGCGATTGCAGAAGCAGGGCTGGTTGTGCACGCGTGCGCGCGGCAGTCCACAGTCTGTGGACAAGGCTGTTCGTAATGACAGTGGTGTGATTCCGGCATCGCCGCCCCCACATGGGGATGGGGCGGAACTAGTGGTATTTCGTGGCTGTGTACAAGCCGCCGAGCACGCCGGCGAGGCCGACACCCAGGTACCAGTTGCTGCGACCGCCGGGCACGAGACCCACGTAGTACAGCAGGATGATCAGCGCACCGATGCCGAGCAGGGCGAACATCACCCACGGAACCCACGGTGCACTGTGCTTCTTGTACTGCGGAACGGGCGGGGTGTAGCGGCTGCTGGCCTCCACGCCGTGCTCGCTCACCTGCGGGTTCCTCACGCCGCCGCCCTTGGGCGTGTACCTGCCGCCCTTTTTCTTCTTCGTAGCCACGGCCTCAAGTGTAGACAAACCGGGTTGGAAGCCTTCCCCCGCCGGGGGCAGGCTGTGGCATGGCGCGCATCGTGGTGATCGACAGCTACGACAGCTTCGTCTACAACATCGTGCAGTACCTGGGGGAACTCGGTGCCGAGCCGGTGGTGGTGCGCAACGACCAGATGACCGTTGCCGAGGTGGAGGCCCTGTCGCCCGACGGCGTGCTGCTGTCGCCCGGGCCCGGCCGGCCCGAGGATGCCGGCATCATCTGTGAGGCCATCACGCACTTCGCGGGGAAGGCGCCGGTGTTCGGGGTGTGTCTCGGCCACCAGGCCATCGGCCATGTGTACGGCGGGAACGTGGTGCGCGCAACGGAGTTGATGCACGGCAAGACCTCGTTCATCCGTCACCGCGGTGTGGGTGTGTTCACCGGCCTGCCGGACCCGCTCGAGGCCACGCGCTACCACTCGCTCGTGGTGGAGCGTGACTCGCTGCCCGCGTGCCTCGAAGTGACCGCCGAGACCGACAACGGGATGATCATGGGACTTCGCCACCGCGAGCTCGACGTGGAGGGCGTGCAGTTCCACCCCGAGAGTGTGCTGACCACCGCCGGCCATGAGATGCTGGCGAACTTCCTGGCGCGCTGCGGATCGCCGGTCGGCTGACGCGTCGCCGGGGCGGCTAGCCCGCAGGCGGTGCCGTGGTGGTGGTGGCCGCGGCGGCCTTGCCCACCGTCAGCACGATTTTTGCGCCCGGGTCCACCTTGGTGTCGGCCGCAGTGCCCTGCGAGATCACCTTGCCGTCGTTCGGGTCGCCGGCCGGCACTGTGACGTAGCGGATGTCGGAGGCGAGGCCCACCGCCTTCAGCGCGGCATCGGCATCAGCGAGTGACTTGCCCTCCACCGACGGCACCGCCACCTGCTCGGGCCCGCTGGACACGAACACCTTCACCGCGCTGCCGGAATCTGCCGGCATGCCGAACAACGGGTCGGTGCGTGTCACCGAGCCCTTCGGCACCGTGGCGCTGGCCTCGTTCTCGATGGTGACCACGAACTTGTACGGGGCACCCTGCAGCAGTGTCTGTGCGGCCGATGATGTCTGGCCGGCCACGTTCGGCACGATCACCTGGCCGGCACCGCCGCTGATCACCACCTTCACCGTGCTGCCCGAGGGCACCTGCTGGGTGGCCTGCGGGTCCTGCGTGATGATCTGCCCGAACCCGAGCGTGGGGTCGGTGCGGGTCTCCACCACCTGCAGGGTGAGGCCGAGCGGGGTGAGGATGTCGGTGGCCTCCTTGAACGTGAGGCCCTGGATGGCGGGCACCGCCACCGGCGGCTTCGAGGGGTTGTAGGTGAGGGTGATGGTGTCGCCGGCCTTCGTGGGCGCGTTCGCGGCGGGGTTCTGCTCGTACACCGCCTCGTCGGCCTCGCCCTCGCGTGCCACCGGGTTCGGGGTGACGAGGAAGCCGTCGTCGGTGAGCAACTTGGCGGCATCGGCGTATGCCATGCCCACCACGTTCGGCACCTTCATGCCCTCGTTGCCCATCACGCTGGTGACGAGGAAGATCGCGCCGGCGATCAGCACGAGCACCGCGGCCACCGCACCGAACACGTAACCGCGGCCCTTGTTCCCGTCGTCGTAGTCGGGCAGCACCATGTCGTCACCGCCGCCGTTGCCGGCGGGCATCACCTGGGTGCGCTGCAGCACCTCGGTGACGGGCTGGCCGGTGGCCGCGTCGTCCACGATCGCCTCGGCGGCAACCGGTGCCACCACCGTGGTGAGTGCGTCCTCCAGGTTGTCGAAACCCATGCGGCCCATGGCCTGCTCGAAGGCCACCACGGTGCCGCCCGTGCGGAAGGCGCGCAGGTCGTCGCGCAGCAGATCGGCGTTCGGGTAGCGGCGGGCGGGGTCCTTCGCCATGCACTTGGCGACGATCGCGGAGAACTTCGCGGGCACGCTGCGGTCGAGCGGCTCGGGGTTGTCGTGCACCTGCTTGTAGGCGGTGGCGAGCGCGGTGTCGCCCACGAACGGCGGGCGCCCGGCCAGCATCTCGTACAGCACGATGCCGAGTGAATAGAGGTCGCTGCGCGGGTCGGCGGCCTCGCCCTTGGCCTGCTCGGGGCTGAAGTAGGTGGCGGTGCCCATCACCGAGCCGTCCTGGGTGAGGCCCTGCTCGTGGCCGGTCGAGATCGCACGCGCGATGCCGAAGTCGGCCACCTTGACGGTGCCGTCGTCGGTGATCAGGATGTTCGCGGGTTTCACGTCGCGGTGCACCACGCCGTTGCGGTGCGCGAACGCGAGCGCGTCGGCGATCTGCATGCCGAGCGTGGCGGCCTGCTCTGCGCGCAGGGTGCCGAGGCGGCGGATGATCTGGGCGAGGGTGTTGCCCTTCACCACCTCCATCGCCATGAAATAGGTGGAGCCGTGCTGGCCCCAGTCGTACACGCCCACGATGTTCTGGTGGTTCAGGCCGGCGGCGGCCTGGGCCTCGCGACGGAAGCGCTCCACGAAGGCGGGGTCGGCCGCGTTCTCGGGGAACAGCATCTTGATGGCCACCTCGCGGTCGAGGAGGAGGTCCCTTGCGCGCCACACCTCGGCCATGCCGCCGCGTCCGATGCGCTCGACGAGTTCGTAGCGGTCGTTCACGACCTGGGGGGATGCACCGCTCATAGGGACCGACTCAGGCTACCCGTGGCCCCGTTGGGGGCCTAAGGCACAACCGCCAGCGCCTTGTCGAGCAGTGTCTTTGCCACCGGGCCGGCGAGTCGGCCGCCCGTGCCGCTCGAGATCTCGTCGTTCACACCCTTCAGCATCACCGCCACCGCGACGCGCGGTGTCTCTCCCGCACCTGCGGGGGCGAACGCGGTGATCCACGCGTGCGAGCGTTGCGGCTTGCCCTCGGGGTTCAGCTGTGCGGTGCCCGTCTTCGCCGCTGCGGTCACCCCGTTCGCCAGCTTCATGCAGCACGTGGCCGTTCCGTTCTCCACCACGCCGATCATCAGCTCGCGCAGTTTGGCCGCGGTGCCCGCCGACATCGGCGTCTTCCAAGGCTGCGGCTCGGTGCGCAGCATCACGGTGCCGGTGGCGGTGCGGGTGCTCTCCACCACGTGGGGCTGCATCATCACGCCGTTGTTCGCCACCGCCGAGGCGATCAGTGCCATGTGCAGCGGCACCACCTGCACCTGGCCCTGGCCGAAGCCGTGGATGGCGAGCAGCGCGAGCGAGTCGTCGAAGTCGGCCGCGGTGCCGCCGAAGGTGCTGTTGGCGGCACCCGGCAGGTCGAACGGCATGCGCTCGTCGAAGCCGAACTTGTTCACGCCGGCCACGAACAGGCTCGGGCCCACGGTGACCGCCGTCTGCGCGAAGGGGATGTTGCACGAACGCCGGAACACCTCGGCGAGGTCGCCGCCGCACACCTTCTGTCCGTAGTTGCGGATGGGTTTCTTCGTGTCGGGCGGCACCCACGCGCGCTCGTTCGGGTACGTGGACAGGGCGTTCATCGCACCGGTCTCCCAGGCCACGGTGGTGGTGACGATCTTGAACGTGGAGCCCGGCATGTAGCGCTCCTGGTAGGCGTTCGCCAGCAGCGGCTTGCGTTCGTCGGCGAGAAGAGTCTGCAGGTAGTCGTTCGCCGCACCGCCGTTGTGGGTGGCCACCTTGTTCGGATCGAACGTGGGGTTCGAGTACATCGCGAGCACCGCACCGGTGCGCGGGTCGAGCACCACGGCGGAGCCCTCGCGGCCCTTCAACGACTTGCGGGCCAGTTCCTGCAGGTCGTTGCGCAGGGTGAGGTGCACGGTGCCCGAGGTGTCGGGCCGCGAGAAGAGGTCCCCGGCCGCCTCCAGCTGCTGCTGCGGTGTGCGCCCTGCCAGCACGTCATCGAACTTCTTCTCCAGCTGCGTGCTGCCGAAACCGAACGTGTAGTAGCCGGTGACGTTCGCGAACAGTTCGCCGGTGGGGTAGGTGCGCTGCCACGAGAACCTGTCGTTCGGACTCGCCTTAGTGTCCACCGGAACCGTCTCGGCGAGGGTCACGTTGTCGGCCGAGAGGATGCGTCCGCGCGGTGCATCGAACCGGCGCAGCGTGGTGCGGTTGTTGCGGCCGTCGGCCTTCAGGGTGTTCTGCTGGCGCACCTGCCAGTTGGTGAGCGACACGAACAGCACGCCGAACAGCATCAGCAGCACCACGGTGAGGTGACGGATGCGCTGGTTCACCGCTTCCTCCCCGCGAGCACGCGCTCCAGCAGGCCGGGTTCGTCGGGCACCTCGTTCAGGCCGCGCGCGGTGGAGTCGCTGATGCGCACGAGCAGCGCGAGCAGCACGTAGTTGGCCACGAGGCTGCTGCCGCCGTAGCTCATGAAGGGCAGGGTCACGCCGGTGAGCGGCACGGCACGCACCACACCGCCCACGATGATGAACGCCTGCACGCCGAGGATGGTGGTGAGCCCGGCCGCCAGCAGCTTCTCGAAGTCGCGCTGTGTGCGCAGTGCGGTGCGCATGCCGGCACCCATCAGCAGCACGAACGCGGCCAGTACCGCAGTGGCACCCACGAGGCCGAGCTCCTCGGCGATCGCGGCGAAGATGAAGTCGTTGTGGGCCGCGGGCACCGCCTGTGGCGAGCCGAGGCCGAGCCCCGTGCCGGTGAGCCCGCCGTTCGCCATGCTGAACAGCGCCTGGATCACCTGGTAGCCCTTCGTCTCGTACACGGGCCACGGGTCGAGCCAGATGGAGACCCTGGTGCGCACGTGGCCGAACATGTTGTAGGCAGCCACCGCACCGGCGGCGAACAGGCCGAGCCCCACCACCAGGTACCCGGTCTTCTCCGTGGCGAGCCACAGCAGCACCACGAACAGGGTGAAAAAGAGCAGCGACGAGCCGAGGTCGCGCTGGCCCACCATGATCACCACCGACACCATCCATGCGAACAGCACGGGGGCGAGGTGGCGCGGCTCGGGCAGGGTGACGGGTCCGATGCGGCGTTCGCCCTGCACGATGAGGTGGCGGCGTTCATCCAGGTATGCCGCGAAGAAGATGGCCAGCAGGATCTTGGCGAACTCGCCGGGCTGGAAGTTCACTGGGCCCACGTTCACCCAGATGCGTGCACCGCCGCTCGAGAAACCGAGCCCGGGCACCAGCGGCAGCATCAGCAGGCCGAGGCCGAGCGCGAGGAAGGTGTACTTGTGGCGGCGCAGGTCGCCCACGCGTTCCACCAGCAGCAGCGTGCCCACGAAGGCGGCGATGCCGACAAAGCTCCACGTGGCCTGCAGGCCCGCAAGGCGGCCCGACAGGCGCGCGATCATCACCCAGCCCGTGCCGTGGAGGAATGCAGCCATGGGGAGAACCAGCGGGTCGGCGCCGCGGGCCATGGCACGCACCGCCACGTGTGCCACCACCAGCAGCCCCACCACGAAGGCGAGGAACGGGCCGATGCGCGCGGGGATGGAGGCGTTGCGGCCGAGGCTGGCCAGCACGTAGGCGGCCGCGGTGATCGCACCGGCCAGCAGCACGAGGCCGAGTTCTGCGCTGCGGCGGCGTGCCGCCACCCGCGGGTCGATGGGGCCTGTGTCAGTCACCGGAAGTGGTGGTGGTGACGGTGTACATGCCATCAGTGGTGGTGGTTGCGTTCTGCACCGCTTGTTGCACCAGCTGGAGGAAGTTCGAGGCCGCGAGCCCGGAGCCGAACGAACGGTTGGTCACCACGTCGCGCAGGATGTCGGGCGGCAGGGCGTCGCCGGTGAGGGTGGTCTCGGTGTCGATCGTGGGGTTGAACCACAGAACCCCGCCGGCCCGGCCGCGCCAGATGGCCACGGTGTCGTCCTCGGTGAAGCCGATGAAATACCCGGAGCGCCCGTACACGCCGAGCACGGTGACCACGCCCAGCACGATGGCCACGAGCACCGACCAGAACAGTGTCATGCCGAGCGACACGCGCCGCCCGCGCACCGCTGTTGCAGGGGCGATGGGGGGTGTCACCGACACCTCGCCGGTGGTGTCGTTGTCGGGTTGCAGGGCCACGGGGGCCGAGATGTCGTCGGCCACGTCCACCACGATCACGGTGGTGTTGTCGCGGCCGCCGTTGGTGTTGGCCAGCATCACCAGTGCCTCGGCGCACTCCTGCGGGTTCGAGAACTGCGCCAGCACGCCGGCGATGTCGGCATCGGGCACCTCGTCGACGAGACCGTCGCTGCACAGCAACAAGCGGTCGCCGGTGCGCACCTCCTGGGTGAACACGTCCACCGACACGTTGCGGTCGATGCCGAGCGCGCGGGTGACGATGTTGCGGCGCGGGTGGGTCCGCGCTTCCTCGCGGGTGATGATGCCCTCGTTCACCAGTTCCTGCACGTAGCTGTGGTCCGTCGACACCGGCTGCAGCTCGCCGTCGCGGAATATGTAGGTGCGGGAGTCGCCCACGTTCGCCACCATCACGCGCGGCACCGAGCCGGGCAGCACGGCGAGTGCGGTGACGGTGGTGCCCATGCCGCGCTGGTCGGTGTCGTCCAGGCTGGCGGTGTAGATGGCGGTGTTGGCCTGCTGCACGAGGTCGCGGAATTGCACGGGGTCGAACAGGCCGCTCCGGGCACCGGCCTTGATGGTGGACACCGCGAGGGCGCTGGCCACCTCGCCCGCGTTGTGGCCGCCCATGCCGTCGGCCACGATGAACAGCTCGGCCTCGGCGCTGTAGGCATCCTCGTTCGTGACGCGCAGCAGGCCCACATCGGTGGACGCACCGTGCTTCAGCCTCATCGCCTGGTCTCCAGAACCGTGTTGCCCGCCTGCACGCGGTCGCCCGAGCGCAGCTGGCGCTCGCCCTGGATGCGCCGGCCGTTCACCAGGCAGCCGTTGGTGGAGTTCAGGTCGACCAGCCA
>JBMUAQ010000082.1:0-9242 GCA_049454855.1 Ilumatobacteraceae bacterium | reverse complement strand
GGGGGGCCCGCCCAACTTTCGGGCGTAGGCATCGAGTGCGGGGGAGGAGGTGCCGGCAGGTGCGCGCGGGTCGAGCTGGAAGGCGCGCCACTCGACCTCGATCGGCTCCGTGACACCTTTCTCCCTGAGTGCCTCGACCGCCTTCTCGAAGCGGCGCTTGCCGATGTAGCACCACGGGCACACGACGTCCGACCAGATTTCGACCTTCACGGTGCGAGACTAGGTGCCATGGCCACCCCCGGCGACATCTCGGCAGCGTTCTGCGCCACGCTCGTCGACGAGTGGGTGCGCGCGGGCATCCGCCACGCGGTCGTGGCTCCCGGCAGCCGCTCCACTCCGCTCGCCGTGGCCCTCGCCGCCCGGTCCGAGCTGCGACTGCACGTGTTCCACGACGAGCGCAGCGCGGGTTTCGCGGCTCTCGGCATCGGGCGCGCAACAGGGGTTCCCGCGGTGCTGCTGTGCACGTCTGGCACCGCAGCCGCCCATTTCGTGGCCCCGGTGGTGGAGGCCCACCAGTCGCGCGTGCCGTTGGTGGTGTGCACCGCCGACCGACCGCCCGAACTGCGTGATGTGTCGGCCCCGCAGACCATTGACCAGACGAAGCTGTACGGCTCGGCCGTGCGGTGGTTCCACGACCCCGGCGTGCCGTCCGACGATGCCCGTGCTGCGTGGAGACCGCTTGCCCGGCGCTGCGTGTCGGCCGCGACCGGACTGGTGGCCGGGCCGGTGCACCTGAACCTCCCGTTCCGTGAACCGCTGCTCGGAGATGCCGGTGACCTGCCGCCGGCCGGTGAGTCACACACGGCACGTGCGTTTGTCGGCGTCGACGCGACCGCCCTGGTGTCGACCGCATCACGTCTCTCCGGACTCCGTGGCGTCGTGGTGGCCGGGCGGGGCTCGACCCACGAGGTGCTCTCGTTCGCCGAGGCGGCAGGGTGGCCCGTTCTTGCCGACGCCACGAGCGGTCTGCGCGAGTGCCACGCGAACGTGGTGGTCGCGTTCGACCCTGTGCTGCGGGTGCCGCAGTTCGCCGACAGGAACGTGCCCGAGGTGATCGTGCGGGTGGGTGACCCACCGGCCTCGAAGGTGCTCGCACAGTGGACCGCTCGCACGGGGGCCCGGGTGGTGCAGGTGTCCGGTCACGACAGGTTCGTCGACCCCGACCACCTCGTGTCGGAGACCGTCGTCGGACCCATCGACAGGGTGACGGCACTGCTGGCAGGGGCGGTCACACCGGCGCCCGACGGATGGCTGGGTGCGTGGTCACGTGCCGAGGCGGCCGCACAGCGCGCCATCACCGAGGCAACAGATGCGGTGTTCGGCGAGCCCACCGTTGCCCGGCGGGTCACCGACACCAGGCCTGCGGGCTCGAACCTTGTCGTGTCGTCGTCCATGCCGATACGCGACGTGGAATGGTTCGGCACCGTCACGCCGGGCGTCGTCGTCCATTCGAACCGGGGTGCGAACGGCATTGACGGCGTGGTGAGCACGGCCGTGGGCGTTGCACTGGGCACCGCCGCACCGACGACGCTGCTCATCGGAGACGTGGCGCTCATTCATGACTCGAACGGTCTCTGGGGTCTCGCCGGCCGCGGCGTCGACCTCACGGTGGTCGTGGTGAACAACGACGGTGGTTCCATCTTCTCGTTCCTGCCGCAGGCGGCCGCCACCGACCACGACACGTTCGAGACCCTGTGGGGCACGCCTCACGGGGTGGACATCGCGCACCTGTGCGCCGCACACGGCATCGCGCACACGGCGGTCCACGACCGCGAGGGACTGGATCAAGCGTTGATGGGGACGGGCACCCGGGTGATCGAGGTGCGCACCGACCGCTCGGTGAACGTGTCGGTGCACGATGCGTTGAACGCCGCCGTCGCGGCTGCCGTCACGGCCTGACGAGTGCCGACAGCATCGCCTGAAACTTCGCCTGGGTCTCGGCGAGCTCGGAGAGCGGTTCGCTCTCGGCCACGATTCCGCCCCCGGCAAAGAGCGTGGCGGAGCGTCGGTCCCCCGACAGCACCGCACAGCGGATGGTGACGGCGAACGTGCCGTTGCCGTGAGTGTCGAGGATGCCCACCGCGCCGCCGTAGTGCCCGCGCTCCGAGGATTCCACCGAGCGCACGAAGGCGATGGCCTCGGCGCCCGGGTGACCTCCGAGGGCGGGCGTGGGGCAGAGGTCGCGGACGAGCTCCATCACGGCGGGGCGCGGCTCGGACAGTGCCCCCTCGACCGCAGTCCCGAGATGCTGCACGTTCGCCACCGTCACGATGGACGGCTCGGGCTCCCAGTCGAGATACGAACAGCGCGGCAGGAGGGTGTCGTGCACCATGTCGATCACCACACGGTGCTCCACCTGGTTCTTCGTGCTGGCGATGAGCTCGTCGGCGAGTCGCCTGTCCGTGTCGGGGTCACCCGTGCGCGGTGCGGTGCCCGCCAGGGGGTGGCTGCGCACGGTGCGGCCCTCCACCTGCACGAGCAGCTCGGGTGAGGCGCCGATCAACCCGTCCACGCAGAACCTGTAGCTGCGGCCGAACGATGCGCGCAGACGCAGCAGCACCGCGTGCACGTCGATGGGGCCGTCGGCACTCACCATCACGTCGCGTGCGATGACTGCCTTCGACAGCTTCCCCGCACGCACCGCATCGCGCGCCGCCGTCACCGCCCGGAGGTAGGAGTCCACCGGCGTCACGGGGCTCACCGTGAACGACCCGGCTGCCGGCACCGGGGGTTTCGGGCGGAGGGCCTCATCGAGGGCGGCATCGAGAGCGGCGTCGGAGACGGAGTCGTCGTCGGGCCCGACGAGGGTCGCACATGCCGCCCCCGAGGCATCCTTCGTGACGGTCAGACGCGGGAGGAAGGCATCGGCCGGGAGATCGGGCCGGAACGGCACCCTGCAGAACAGAACCGGACCGTGGCCGGGCGCAGGGGTCTCGCTCCCGCGCGCGGGGACAAGGCCGGCGAGCGCCTCGTCCATGGCGGCCTCGGCAGTCGCGAGAGCCACACCACGGCCGGCGGCCCCGACGCCGTCGCGCACGAACAGCATCCCGTCCCCGCGACAGACATCATTCAGGTCGACCGTGCGGTCGAGACGCCGTGTGCGGTGCAGCATCCTCAGTTCCTGGTTCCCGTCATCAACTGGGTGAGGCCACCGGACAACTGGTGGTGCACCGCATCGGCGAAGCCTGCGGCACGCAGCTTCTCGACCAGCACGGCGCGGTCGGGCAGATAGGCGACACTGCGCGGGAGGTAGCGGTACGCCGGCCCGTCGCTGAGGAGCGCACCGATGCGGGGCACGATCCGGCCGAAGTAGATGCTGTTCCCCGCGCGCACGAGCGGGTTGTGCGGCACGCCGACATCCAGCAGGGCCACGCGGCCGCCCGGCCGCAGGACGCGCGCGCACTCGGCGAAGAAGCGGTCGAGGTCGACGAGGTTGCGCAGGGCGAACCCGCAGATCACGCCGTCCACCGCGCCGTCCGGCACGGGAAGCCGGAGGATGTCGGCCTGGGCCCTGGGCGCACCGCTGCGGTCGTTCGACAGCATCCCGAACGACAGGTCCATGGACACCGGCACGAGCCCTGCACGCCTGAGGTCCACACAGAGGTCGCCCGTTCCCGATGCGAGGTCGAGCACCATCGAGCCCGCAGGCAGCCGCAGGTCGCGCACGGCCCTGCGCCGCCAGCGCACGTCGAGGCGGAACGTCATGATCCGGTTGACGAGGTCGTACCGCGGTGCGATGGCATCGAACATGCTGCGCACCATGGCGGCCTTCTCGGTTCCCTCGGGGAGGGAGTCACGGTCCCATTTTTCGGCCACGGGACGAGGCTACGCACGGACTGCGGGGTCGGCTTCGCCCGCGGCGGCCCCGGCGCACCACAATGGTCACATCAGCGAGCTGTCGAGGGGGACACCATGATCGATTTCACACTGGCGCCCGAGCACGAGGAGATCCGTTCCCGCGTGCGGGATTTCGTGGAGAACACGATCAAGCCCGCGATGGAGCCGTTCGGTCACCGCGAGGAGATGACCGACGCCGACCGGGGTGCCTACGTGAAGGCGCTGATCGACCTCCGCAAGCAGGCCGTGAAGGAAGGTCTCTGGCTCCCGCACATGCCGAAGGAATGGGGCGGCATGGGACTCGGTCATGTGGCCCTCGCGATGGTGCAGGCCGAGGCCGCGAAGACACGGGTGGGTCCGTGGGTGTTCAACTGCCAGGCCCCCGACGAGGGGAACATGCACACCCTTCTCCACTGGGCGACCGACGAGCAGAAGGAGAAGTACCTGAAGCCGCTGCTGAACGGCACCACGTCGTCCTGCTTCGCGATGACCGAGCCGGAGGTGGCGGGCTCGGACCCCACGTTGATCCGCACCCACGCCATCAAGGACGGCGACGAGTGGGTCATCAACGGACACAAGTGGTTCATCTCGGGTGCCCGCCGCGCGAAGTTCGCCATTCTCATCGCCCGCACGGAGATGGACGTGCCCGAGGGGTCACGCGGTGCCAACACCGCCTTCATCGTGGACATCCCCACCGAGGGATGGAACGACGTGCGCGAGGTGGAGACGATGCACGGGGCCACCGGTCACTCCGAGATCGTCATCGAGGACCTCCGGGTCCATGATTCCCAGATCCTCGGCGGCCGCGGCAACGGCCACCGCCTCGGTCAGTACCGTCTCGGGCCGGCGCGCCTTGCGCACTGCATGCGCTGGATCGCCCAGGCTGAGACAGCCCTCGACATGATGGTGGAGCGTTCCCTGAACCGGTACTCGCACGGGTCGTACCTCGCCGAGAAGCAGGGTGTGCAGTGGATGATCGCCGACTCCACGATGGAGCTGTACCAGTGCAAGCTCATGGTGCTGCACGCCGCGTACAAGATCGACCGCGGCGAGGACTTCCGCAACGAGGTCTCCATGGCGAAGCACTTCGTGGCGAACAGCCTCAACCGCATCATCGACCGCGCGATCCAGGTGCACGGGGCGCTCGGTTACTCCACGGACACCCCGCTGGCCAGCATGCTGCAGCACGCCCGGTGGGCGAGGTTCGCGGACGGTGCCGACGAGATCCACCAGATGCGAATCGCCCAGATCGCCATCAAGTCCTACACGGACAACGGCACGACGCACTCCGCCACCGGGGGCCTGCCGATCTGATGCCCGGCCGCGGGCGGGTGCCCGCGACGGTCACCCCGCCGCGTCGATTGCGGTCTGCTTGGCCCAGCGGTAGTCGGCCTTGCCGGACGGTGAACGCAACACCTCGGGGACGAACACGAACGCCTTGGGCAGCTTGTAGCGAGCGATGTGGCGAGCACATTCCTCGAGCAGCGACGACTCGTCGGGTGCCGTGCCGTCCTTCAGCCGCACGATGGCGACCACCTCGTTGCCCCAACGTTCGCTCGGACGGCCCGCGACCACGCAGTCGTACACATCGGGGTGCGCCTTCACCGCGGCTTCAACCTCCTCGGCGAAGATCTTCTCGCCGCCGGAGTTGATCGTGACCGAGTCGCGGCCGTGCATCTCGATCATGTTGTCGGCGGTGAGGCGGGCACGGTCACCGGGCACCACGTACCGAACGCCCTCCACCACGGGGTACGTGCGCTTCGTCTTCGCCTCGTCGCCCAGGTAGCCGAGGGCGAGCCTTCCGCTCTTGGCGAGCCAGCCGGGTTCCTCGTGGCCCGCCTCGAGGACGCGCGTCATGTCATCGGAGAGGATGTGGTTCTGCGGTGCCCAGGGGAAGCTCCCGGTCGAGGCCGTGCCGCCGGTGGCGACCTGCGAGAGCTGTCCGCCGGCCTCCGAGGAGCCGAGGCCGTCGACGAGGAGGGCGTGCGGGATGTGCGAGAGGAACTCCTCCTTCAGGTGTGCCGACAGCGGCGCGCCGCCGGACAGCACCGAGAGGAGACCGCTGAGGTCCCACGAGCCACGGCCGAGCCCGTCGAGCAGTGGGCGCGCGAATGCATCGCCGACGATGAGCAGGAAGTTGACCTTCTCGCGCTCCACTGTTCCCCAGATGTCGTCGGGGTCGAGTCGCTCGGGCGCCGACTGGACGACGACGGTTCCCCCCGAGAGCCATGTGCGCATTGCGATCCAGTGCGCCGCACCGTGCATGAACGGGGGACAGGGAAGGGAGCGCAGGCCCCCGGCAGCCGCGGCCACGAAATCCCCCACGGTGACGGCGTTCTTGTCACCGCCGAAACACTCGACGACTGCGTCGGCGTTCCGCCACAGCACGCCCTTCGGCATTCCCGTGGTGCCGCCCGTGTAGAGGATGTAGAGGTCGTCGCCGCTGTAGCCCGCCGCAGGCACGTCAGCCGGGGCCGAGGCGAGGGCGTCCTCGTACCAGACGGCCCCCTTCATCAGCGGTTCGCCCGACTCATCGGGCACCTGCAGCACCACCCGCAGTGCGGGCAGCCGGTCACGGATGGCCGAGAGCACCGGCGTGAAGCGGGAGTGCAGCACGATCGCGGTGGCACCCGAGTCGGTGAGCAGGTACAGGAGTTCCTCTGCCACGTACCGGTAGTTCACGTTGAACGGTGCGACACGGGCCTTCCATGCGCCGAGCATGCACTCGAGGTACTCGTTGCCGTTGTGCAGGTACACCGCGAGGTGGTCCTGGCCGGACTCCCAGTTGGCGAGTGCGCCACGCTCCGTGCGGCACCCGAGTCCGTTCGCCGCGAGGTGGTTCGCGAGTCGCCGCGTGCGTTCGGTCACCTCTGCCCACGTGAACCTCTTGTCGCGGAAGACGAGGCACTCCTGGTCGGGTCGGGTGGCAGCGATTGCCTCGTGGATCTCGGCCATGCCGACCGTGGCGGGTGGGAAACCTGTCATTCCCGAACAGTAATGTTGCCCCAGGAGGTGCAACGATGCCGAACAACCCCCATGCACCGGTTTTCGGGGTCTTCGTCCCGCAGGGATGGAAGATGGAACTCGCCGGGATCGACGGTGCCGCCGAGAAATGGAACAAGGCCGTGGAGATCGCGGTGCTCGCCGAGAACCTCGGCTTCGATTCCGTGTGGGTCTACGACCACTTCCACAACGTGCCGGTCCCGGCCCACGAGGCGGTCTTCGAGTGCTGGACGACCATCGCCGCGATCAGCCAACGGACCTCGCGGATACGCCTGGGCCAGATGGTGGGCTGCAACAGTTACCGCAACCCCGGACTCCTCGCGAAGATCACGAGCACCGTCGACGTGATCTCGGGTGGACGCCTCGACTGGGGCATCGGCGCCGGCTGGTACGAGAACGAGTACCGCGGGTACGGCTACGAGTTCAAGAAGCCCTCCGACCGCATCGGGATGCTGCGCGAGACAGTGGAGATCGTGAAATCGATGTGGACGAACGCGGAGACCACCTACGAGGGCAAGTACTACAGGCTCGAGCGGGCCAACTGTGACCCCAAACCGCTCCAGAACCTGCCCCCCGTGTGGATCGGCGGGGGCGGTGAGAAGCTCACGCTGCGCGTGGTGGCACAGCATGCCGACGTGTCGAACTTCGGCAGCTCCGTGGAGGAGTTCGCACGCAAGCGGGAGATCCTGAAGGGGCACTGCGCCGACATCGGACGTGACGAGGGCACCATCCGCAAGACGGTGTCCTCGGAGGTCTTCATCCGCGAGACCGAGGCGGAGATCATCGCGGCGGGTTCACGGAGCCTGTGGGGAGGCTCGGCCGAGGAGTGGAGGGCCAAGGCTCTCGTCGGCACACCCGAACAGGTGAGCGAGAAGATCCAGCGCTACATCGATGCAGGGTGCAGCGGCTTCGTGCCGTGGTGTCCCGACTACCCTGAAACCGAGACTCTGGAACTGTTCGCGAAGAAGGTGATCCCGAACTTCCGCTGAGTGCCCGGCACTCAGGCCGAGTAGTAGCGGAAGATGATCTCGGCGATGCAGGAGGGTTTGGCCGCACCCTCGCACTCGAAAGTGACCTCGAGGGTCACCTGGGCGCCTCCTGCCACGTCATCCACCCCGACGAGCCTCACGCCGGCACGCAGCCGTGCCCCGACGGGGACCGGCGACATGAAGCGGACCCTGTTGCATCCGTAGTTCACGCCCATCGCGACCCCGCCGACCGAGAAGACCTGCGGGATGAGCACCGGCCCGAGCGAGAGTGTGAGGTACCCGTGGGCGATCGGGCCGCCGAACGGGCCCGACTTCGCCCTCTCCACGTCGATGTGGATCCACTGGTGGTCCCCGGTGGCGTCGGCGAACAGGTTCACCTGCTCCTGGGTCACCGTGAGCCAGTCGGAGTGACCGAGGTGCTCGCCCACGAGGGGCTTCATTGCGGCGATGCTGTCGATGTGGCGCGTCATGCACCGAAGTGTGGCACAGCGGCCGGCCCCCGGTTCAACGGAACCAGACCTTCGCGTGGTTCCGGCTCTGGGGGTGGAGCAGCAACGCCACCAGCGCGGCCTCGAACACGAAGTTGACGAGGCTGTTCTGGGTGACGATCCACGTGAGGCCGAGCCCCGTGCCCCTCAATGCGATCAGGGCTCGCAGCATCAGGGGGGAGAAGGCGGCGAAGAGGGCCACGTACCAGCCGAGCCGGCGGCCGTTCGCCATCAGGACGCCACCGATTGCGTGTGCGGCGACGCCGAGCGGGGCGATGATGCCGCCCAGTCCACCGATCAGGCGGGACAGGCCGTAGATGTCGTTCGCGCCGTCGAGCCAGCCGAGCAGGGCGAAGGCACCCTCGATGTAGAGGATCCACAGTCCGATCTGCAGAGTCTGGGGCAGCATCCGGTCGAACCACCGGCGCCAGTCGAGGTTCGCAAGAGGATTGGCGGGCATGCACTGAAGTGTTGCAGGCGGGTACCGTCCGCGCGTGCCTCCCGGGCGGGCGCTGCGCCCGCGGACGATCACGTCGGCTGGAACTCCCCGTGCCGGGGACCCTCCGCGACCGTGATACGACTTCTGCATGGCAGACATACTCACCATGCACGCAGGGGCCCAGCCCGACAAGCCGGCCGTCATCGACGACAGACCCGGGAGGGAGCCGATCGTGCTCTCGTTTGCCGCGTTGAACGAGCGCGCAAACAGACTCGCGAACGTGCTGTCCGCGATGGGGGTCGCGGCTCCGCACTCGAAGGTGGTGTGGTGCGGGCAGAACTCCGTCGGCATCGTGACGATGGTGAATGCGGCCCGCAAGCTCGGCGTCACCGCCGTGCCCCTGAACTACCGTCTTGCCGACGACGAGGCCGCCTACGTCACCGACCACTGCGACGCGACGGTGGTCTACGTGGATGCCGAGTTCGC
>JBMUAQ010000081.1:0-9504 GCA_049454855.1 Ilumatobacteraceae bacterium | reverse complement strand
GCTTGAGCGGGGGGTTCTCCAAGGCGAAGTTCGCGTAGCCCTCGCGCACCTTGGCCGGACCCACACCGAACATCCTCGTGTAGAAGTCGATCGCCTCGTCGAGGTTCCCGACGTTGAGCGCCAGTTGCACGCGCGGCATGACCACTCCCCTTCTCACTGCTGTTTCCTGTCGGCACGCTAACAGTGCTGCGGAAGCGCGACCGGCCCGCACAGAACTCTTCAGTCCCGGTTCACCCCGTCGTAACCGGGGTCACCCGGCCAGTTCGGCTGGAACAGGTGCCACTGCTCGGGTGCACGCCTGATCAGCACCTCGAGTTCGTGGGCAAGGGACTGGGTGATGCTCGCCACCGACTCGCGCAGGCTCCCCGTGCGGCCCATCGCGAGGGGCGGCCGCACCACCGCATGGTGCCCGTCCACGCGGTCAGTGAAGTACACCGCGGTGGGCAGCACCACCGCTTCCGCACGCAGACCGAGCATCGCGGGGCCCGCGGGGAGCGTGGTGCGTTCCCCGAAGAACTCGACCCCCACCCCCGAGCGGCCGATGTCGCGGTCGCACAGCAGGCACACGACCTCGTTGCGCCGGAGCGCCGCCAGCACTGCGGCGGCGGCATCGGGTCCGAGCGGCACCACATTCATGCCGAGCTTCGCGCGCAGACCCGTGAACCACTCGAAGAGCTCGGGCGGCTGCAACGGCTCGACCACCACGGTGAGCCTGTGCCCCTTGTCGGCCATCCATCGGCCGGCCCATTCCCACCCACCGAGGTGCGGAAGGGCGAGAATCACGCCCCTGCCGCGGGCCAGCCCGTCCTCGATGTGGTGGTAACCGTCGACACTGAACATGCGGTCCACGTACCGCCGGCCGAGCCCCGGGAGCCTGAAGCTCTCGGCCCAGTAGCGCACGTAGCTGTCGAATGCCTCCTGTGCCGCGCGGCGAAGGGCGAAACCGCGCAGTGACGGGTCGGCACGCCGCAGATGCCGCTCGATCATCTCGCGTCTGTCACGGAACGACACCGCAAGACCCGGGGCCAGCACTGCGGACGCGCCGCGTGTGACGAACGCCGGCGTCAGCCGCGCGACGAGCGAACCCAGGCGGTAGCCGCCCACGGTGATGGCGTCGGTGATCTGGTCACGGGGGTCGGCCATGGCGACAGCTCAGCCGTGACGGGAGCGGCGGCGCTGCCGGGCGTTCACCGACAGCGAACGCCTGTTGGCGCGCGAACTGTGGCGGGCAACCTTGCGCACCGAACGCTGGTCCCGCTTTGCCTGGACGTTCGCGGAGACCTCCGCCTGGGTCCAGACCTTCCAGAAGCGCTGCACTGCCGTGAACGTGGTGAGAACGAGCATCACCCACAGGACCGGCACCAGCAGTGAGTCGAAGAGCAGACCGAAACACAGCACCACGATGCGCTCGGCGCGCTCCATGAGACCGCCCTTTGCCTCGAGGCCGAGCGACTCGGCCTTTGCCCGTTCGTACGAAATGAGTGCCGACACCCCCATGATCGCCATCGGGAGGACGGCGAGGTGAGGCGTCTCGTCGGAGGCCAGGTACCACGCGACGCCGCCCAGGAGAACGGAATCGGTGACCCTGTCCATGACGGAGTCGAAGAACGCACCGCGCTGGCTGGCGGAGTTCTGCGCCTTCGCAAGTGCACCGTCCAGCATGTCGGGCACGGCGGCCAGGATGACGAGCAGCAGACCGCCACGCAGGGCACCGGTGCCGATGGCAACCGCGGCCGCGAACGACACGAGCACGCCGACAAGGGTGATGTGGTCAGGCGACATGCCGGTGCGCCTCAGCACCATGCCCACGGGCCGCACGACGCGCTCTATGGGTGCGCGGAACCTGCCGTCGAACATCGTCCGAACGCTAGTGGGTGGGCCCGTCGGGGGACGGCGCTCCCGACTCCGGGTTGGCCTCCACGAGAACCTCGACCACACGGCCGTCGACCGCATCGACCAGCACGAGACCGCGCTGCAGCGGCGGTTCCTCCGCGCTGTAGCAGAAGATTCGCCAGGTCGGCCGGGAACGCAGCCCGCGCCACACCTGCTGGGCAGAGGCGTGCCCCACCACGAACCCCACGTTCGCGGTTGCGCGAACGAGTGCATCCTTCTCGTCGACCGTCATGCGCCACCCGCTGGTCGCGCTCACGAGCGCCACCGCGCCGAGCATCACCGCGCCGAGGAGGAACCCGTCGTTCACCACCACCGCCGACTCCCTGTCGGACAGCAACCATGCGACAGCTGCGCCACCGGCCAGGACCGCATAGATTGCGGCGGGTATGCGCCGTCTGCTGTTGTCGGGGAAACGGTATGCCCCGGCGAAGTCGACTGCGTTGAGGTCCTCCGGCAGTTCGTCCCTGATCTCGTCGCTCATCGTCCCGTCCCTTCCTGTGGGGATGTCCCGCTGGTCCACGCCGACCTGATGCGGCGGTGCGTCTCCCCGAGCGGCTCGGGAAGCGTTCTGGTGTTCGCCACCGCTGTCATGAAGTTGGCGTCACCCTCCCACCTCGGCACCACGTGAACGTGCAGGTGCCGCGAGATGCTGCCCCCTGCGGAAGCCCCGAGGTTGATGCCCACGTTCAGGGCATGGGGACGGTGCGAGCGCTTCACCGCGGCAACCGCCGCGGTGACCGTGGCCCACAGCTCGGAGGACTCCTCGTCGGTCAACTGCTCCAGGTCGGCGACCTCCCTGTAGGGCAGCACCAGCATGTGGCCCGTGGAGTACGGGTACGCATTCAGGATCACGAAACATGTCGTCCCGCGGTGGACGATGAACGTTTCATCGTCGGGCAGGCCCGAACCCAGGATCTCGGTGAACACCGACCCCGTGCCGGAGCCCGTTCCCGTCGAGCCGACATAGTCGGCCCGCCAGCCGCTCCAGAGTCTGTCGAGGGACATCAATCCGCCGACTGGGCCTCGGCGACCTCAGTCAGGACCCGTTCCAGGAAAGCCGCGACCGGCACACCGCGCTCCACGGCGCCGCCCCGCGGGTTCACGCCGACCGTGCCGGCTGCGACGTCGTCGTCGCCCACGACGAGTACGTAGGGGGTCTTCTCCACCTTCGCGTTGCGGATGCGCTTGCCGAGCTGCTCGTCGGAGTCGACAACCTCGGTGCGCAGGCCCTTCACCCGGAGCTGCGCGGTCAACGAGTGGGCGTACGCAGCGTGGGCGTCGGCGACCGGCAGCACCTTCACCTGCACGGGCGCCATCCACGTGGGGAACGCGCCTGCGTAGTGCTCGAGCAGGACGCCGAAGAAACGCTCGACCGAACCGAACAGTGCCCGGTGCAGCATGATCGGCCGCCGGCGCGAGCCGTCAGGGGCCACGTACTCCAGCTGGAACCTCTCGGGCTGGTTGAAGTCGAGCTGGATGGTGGACAGCTGCCACTTGCGGCCGATTGCGTCGCGCACGTCGATGTCGATCTTGGGTCCGTAGAACGCTGCATCCCCCTCCTTCACCCCGTAGGCCAGCCCGTACCGCTCGAGCGCTGCCCGCAGGTCGTCGGTGGCCTTGTCCCACATCGCGTCGTCGCCGACGTACTTCTTCGGGTCCTTGGTGGAGAGATTCGCGGTGAAATCCGTGAAGCCGAACCGTCTCAGCACGCTCATCACGAAATCGAGGAGCGACGCAATCTCGTCGCCCAGCTGCTCCTCCGTGCAGAAGATGTGGCTGTCGTCCTGCGTGAAGCCGCGGATGCGCATGAGTCCGTGCAGGGTGCCCGCCCGCTCGTAGCGGTACACGTTGCCCAGCTCGAAGAGCCGCAACGGCAGTTCCCGGTAGCTGCGCTGACGGCTGTCGAAGATGAGACAGTGCATGGGGCAGTTCATGGGCTTCGGGTAGTACGTGCCGTTGTCCATCTCCATGGGCGGGTACATGCCGTCGGCGTAGAAGTCGAGGTGGCCGGACGTGCGGAACAAGTTCGCGTTCGCGAGGTGCGGCGTGTACACGAACTGGTAACCACCGTCCATGTGACGCTGCCGGCTGTAGTCCTCCATCAGCTTCCGCGCGATCGCACCCTTGGGGTGCCACACGGCGAGGCCGCCGCCGAGCTCCTGCGGGAACGACAGCAGGTCGAGCTCGTTGGCGAGCCTGCGGTGGTCGCGCTTGGCGGCCTCCTCGAGGCGGTGCAGATGCTCCTTCAGCGCCGCGTCGCTCTCCCATGCCGTGCCGTAGATGCGCTGGAGCATCGGGCCCTTCTCGTTGCCGCGCCAGTACGCCCCGGCGACCTTCTGCAGCGCGAAGTGACCGAGCCGGCCGGTGGAGGGAACGTGGGGTCCTCGGCACAGGTCCACGAACTCGTCGGTGTTGCGGTACACGCTGATGGTGCCGCCGTCGCCGACCTCGCCGGAGTCTTCTCCGTCGGCCGCGCCGGTGGTGACCCGCTCGATGATCTCGCACTTGTAGCGCTGGTCGGCGAACATCCGCAGGGCGTCGGCCGCCGACACCTCCGAGCGCTCGAACGGTTGGTCGGCCCTCATGATCTCGCGCATGCGCGCCTCGACGGCGCGCAGGTCGTCCTCGCTGAACGTGCGACCGTCCGGCAGGTCGAAGTCGTAGTAGAAGCCGTCCTCGATGGCCGGACCGATGGTGAACTGGGCGCCGGGGAACAGCTGCACCACCGCCTGGGCGAGCACGTGGGCGGTGGAGTGGCGCAGGACATGTCGACCCTCGTCGGACTCCGACGTGATGACTGCCACCCGGTCCCCACCGTTGACGGCGGTACCGAGGTCGACCTCGGCTCCGTTCACGACTCCCGCAAGGGCCGCCTTGGCGAGCCGCGAACCGATGGAGCGCGCGACGTCGAGCAAGGTGGAGCCCTCGGGCACACGGCGTTCCGAGCCGTCAGGGAGGATCACTGCGATGTCGGTCATCAGGCCGACAGTCTACGGAGCGGTCGCCTGCAGCTCCTGCGGGTTTGTGTCCCCCGCCTCGCCGCCCACGACTGCTGTGGGCGTGACGAGGTTCTCGGCGCGCTTCGTGGAGTACGTGTTGCGGTACTCCTGGCCGCTCAACTCGCGTATCTCGAACATCACCTCGTCGATGAGCTCGCGCCACACGAGATGATCGTCCGCGCGGTCGGCGTAGCGGTCGACGTGAACCGGGCGCCCGAACCGGATGGTGCAGGGCCTGCCCAGTTTCGGAAGGAACGTGTCGGGCGGCTGGATCTCGCGTGTCCCCACGATGCCCACCGGGATGATGGGGCAACCCACCTTCAGCGCGAGGCGCGCCGCACCTGTGTGGCCCTTGTACAGCATCCCGTCGCGGCTGCGCGTTCCCTCGGGATAGATGCCGAACAACTCACCCCTGCGCAGCACCTGCTCGGCAGCGTCGAGGGCTGCATCACTCCGTGATCCTCCCGAGCGGTCGATCGGGATCATGCCGAGCGCCGGGAAAAGGTGCTTCGTCTTCCATGAGTCCATGTACTCCGCCTTGCCGACGAAGGAGATGTTGCGTCCGACGAACGTCATCACGAACACGGAGTCGAAGAAGCTGATGTGGTTCGGGCAGATGATTGCGGGGCCCTCGGCGGGGATGTTCTCGACGCCCTCGATCGTGAGATCCCACAGCCGTCGCGACACCGGATCGAGGACACGACGGAGCCTGTGCTGCGATGCTCCCGCCCCCGAATACAGCTTCGGGTTCTGCGGGACCTGGGGCGCCTCGTTTCCCTGGTTCACGGCCGCAGAGTATGGCCTACTCGAAAGCGTTTGGACAGGGGTTGTGACAACTCTGACGGAAAGTCAACCCTCCCGAAACGACCCCGAAACCGGGGACGAGATCAGCCCACGGTGACAGGTCGGTCGAGGCGCACTCCGAGCAGGCCTGCGCCCTCGGTGACGTCCTGCCCGGCAGCCGCCGCCCGGTCGAGCGCTGCAACGGCACCGGGGGTGTCGAGGTCGTCGTCCAGCCTCTCGCGCACCTCGTCGGCCACCCTGCCACCGGCACCGCCGACCGAGCCGAGCCAGGCCGACAGCCGGGCCGCGTTGCGGGGCATCAGGCCCTCGTCCCACTCCCACTCGCGGCGGTAGTGGTGCTCCACGACACCGAGGCGGATGGCCCGCGGGTCCCACTCCCGGCGCAGCGCGTCGACGAACACGAGGTTCCCGAGGGACTTCGACATCTTCTCGCCGTTCATGTGAACCATCGCGACGTGCATCCAGTGACGCACGAAGGGCTCCCCCGTGGCGGCCTCCGACTGGGCCCGCTCGCACTCGTGGTGCGGGAAGATGAGGTCGCTGCCCCCGCCGTGGAGGTCGATCGTGGTGCCGAGCTCGCGCAGTGCAAGCGCGGAGCACTCGATGTGCCAGCCGGGCCGGCCGGCGCCCCACATCGCATCCCAGGCCGGCTCGCCATCCGCCGACGGGTGCCACAGCACGAAGTCGAGGGGATTGCGCTTGTTGGGGTCGTCCACGTTGCCGCCCCGCTGGCGGGCGAACTCGACCATCTGCTCGCGGCTGTAGTGCGACACCGACCCGAACGAGGGGAACTTCGACACGTCGAAGTACACCGACCCGCCGGCAACGTAGGCAAAGCCACGGTCGAGCACCATCCCGATGAACCCGCGGATGTCGGGGATGGCCGATGACGCGCGCGGGGTGCTGTGCACCGGGAGCATCTCGAGTGCCTCCATGTCGCGGTTGAACCGCGCCTCCTCGCCGGCGGCGAGATCCAGGTAGTGCACCCCGAGCTCACGTGCCTTCGCGAACAGGGGGTCGTCGACGTCGGTGACGTTGCGCACGCAGCGCACGACGTGACCGAGGTCGATCAACCGCCGCTGGACGATGTCATAGGCAAGGAAGGTCGCCGCATGCCCGAGGTGGGTGGCGTCGTACGGGGTGATCCCGCACGTGTACATGAGCACCGTGCCGCCCGGCTCGAACGGGACGACCTCACCCCGCGCCGTGTCGAAGAGACGCATCGGCATCGTTCAGGCCCGCGGGTCCCTCTTGATGCCGGTGAGCTTCGGTGCGACCCGGGTGCGGTAGCGCACGTTCAGCTGCAGCAGGACGGCGGTGAACGCCTCGATGGCGGTGGCGTTCGACAGTTCCCCGGCGTCGAGGGGACGGCAACCGGGGATGTGCGACACGATGTCCATCGCGACCCGTGTTGCCTCCGCGTCGTCGGAGCACACGAGCACATCGGAATCGATCGGCTCGCCGAGATGACCGAGTTCCTTTGCGGGCAGATGGTGGAACGCGGCGACGACCCTGCAGCCGGGAATCGCCGCCTGAACATGGGCGGCAACGCTCCCGCGTGGCGGGACGAGCGGCTGGAACTCCCCGCCGACCCGCACGAGTGCGTTCGCCATGCTGATCACGATCTTGCCCTGCAGGGTGTCGAGGTGCTCCTGGGCTGTGGTTGCTGCGGAATCCCACGGAGTCGCGAGGACCACCACGTCGCACAAAGCGGCGTCGTGGTTGTCACCCCGGACGATGGACAGGTCACGGTCGGGGTGGGCGGCCTTCAGGCCGTCCACTGCCTCCATCGCGCGGTAGCGCGAGCGAGAGCCCACGACCACGTCGTATCCCACCGAGGCGAGCCGTGCACCGAGTGCACTGCCTGCCGGCCCCGTACCGCCGAGTATCCCGATCCGCATCGTTAAGAGCCTTACACACGGGAGGCTCCCGAACTACGGTCAGGGACATGGGCCTCCTCGACGGGAAGAGAATCGTTGTCACGGGGGTCCTGACGGATGCCTCCATCGCGTTCAGGGTGGCCCAGCTGGCCCAGAGAGAGGGCGCAACCGTGGTCCTCACCGGTGCGGGACGCGGACTGTCACTCACGCAGCGGACCGCGCGCAAACTTGACACCGCGGCAGAGGTGCTCGAGTTCGACGTGACGGTGGACGAGCACGTGACACGGGTGCGCGACCAGGTCGCAGCCGCACTCGGTGGTGTCGACGGCGTCGTGCATTCGATCGGTTTCGCACCGGAGGCATGCCTCGGGGACGACTTCATGGCCGCGCAGTGGTCCGACGTCGCCGTGGCCGTGCAGGTGTCGGCGTACTCGCTGAAAACTCTTGCCGAGGCGTTCCTGCCGTTGATGGGCAGGGGCACATCCATCGTCGGCATGGACTTCGACAACACGGTGGCCTGGCCCGCCTACAACTGGATGGGCGTGGCGAAGTCTGCGCTCGAGTCCACCAGCCGCTATCTCGCGAAGGAACTCGGGCCCAGGGGCATCCGCTGCAACCTCGTCGCCGCGGGGCCGATCAAGACGATGGCGGCACGTTCCATCCCCGGGTTCGCGAAGTTCGAGGATGTGTGGGACGACCGCGCGCCGCTCGGGTGGGACGTCACCGACTCCGAGCCCGTGGCGCGCACCACGTTGGCGCTCCTCTCCGACTGGTTCCCCGCCACCACCGGCGAGATCGTGCACGTCGACGGCGGCTACCACGCAATCGGCGCCTGAGCCGGCCCCGCGTGAACAGACTCGCGAACTCCTCCTCCCCGTACCTCCGCCAGCACCGGGACAACCCCGTGCACTGGTTCGAGTGGGGCGACGATGCATTCGAGGAGGCCCGCCGCACGGGCCGACCCGTGCTTCTCTCAGTCGGGTACTCCGCGTGTCACTGGTGCCACGTGATGGCCCACGAATCGTTCGAGGACGACGGGGTCGCCGCCGTGATGAACAGCCTCTTCGTGAACGTGAAGGTCGACCGCGAGGAACGCCCGGATGTGGACGCCGTGTACATGGATGCTGTGCAGGCCATGACGGGCCGCGGGGGCTGGCCCATGACCGTGTTCCTGACACCCGAGGGTGAGCCTTTCCACGGGGGCACCTACTACCCCCGCGAGACGTTCCTCAGGCTTCTCGCCGCGGTCGATGACGCGTGGCGCACGAAGCAGGACCAACTGCGCCAGAACGTGGATGCACTGGTGGAACTGGTGGGCCGCACCGCGCGACTCGCCCCCGCCGACGGCTTCGACATCCCGCTCCTGCGCGACCAGGTGGTGCAGCAGCTCACCGCACGCTTCGACCCCGAATGGGGTGGGTTCGGTGATGCCCCGAAGTTCCCGTCCACGTTCGCCCTCGAGACCCTGCTGCGCGAGCACCTGCGCACGGGGGACACAGAACCACGGCGGGTCGTCACGGTGTCGCTCGATGCGATGGCATGCGGCGGCATGTACGACCACATCGGCGGTGGGTTCGCCCGCTACAGCGTCGACCGCAGGTGGCTGGTGCCGCACTTCGAGAAGATGCTGTACGACCAGGCGCTCCTCGCGCGCACCTACGTGCGCGCATGGCGCTCGCTCGGCCACCAGCGCTGGCACCAGGTCGCCTGCGAGACGATCGACTACGTGCTTGCCTGCATGCGCCATCCGCTCGGTGGTTTCTTCAGCGCCGAGGATGCCGACTCCCGCGCGCCCGACGGCCACAATGAGGAGGGCATCTTCTACACGTGGACCCCCGACGAGGTGAGGGTCGTGCTCGGCGACTACGCACACGATGCACTCCCCCCCAGGGGCATCGCCGACGGCGGCAACTTCGAGGGCCGGTCGT
>JBMUAQ010000080.1:0-9629 GCA_049454855.1 Ilumatobacteraceae bacterium | reverse complement strand
CCCCCCCGCGGCGGAGTCGTCCTAGCGTGTGGGCACGGTCCATCCGACCGGCGCCCGACGACAAGGAGTCCCCCGTGACGAACTACGACAAGATCTACGTGAACGGCCGCTGGGTCGAGAGCGAGGGCAAGAACACCATCGCCGTCCATGACTCCCTCACCGAGGAGGTCATGGCCACGATTCCCGAGGGAACGGCCGGCGACGTTGCCAAGGCCGCCGCTGCCGCACGGGCCGCATTCGAGGGGTGGAGCGCACTCCCCGCCGCGGAGCGCGCGAAGTACATGAGCCGCATCGGTGACGCCCTGGGCGGCCGCATGGACGAGATCGCGAGCGCGATCTCGCGCGAGACGGGCATGGCCAAGCCGCTGTCCAACATCATCCAGGTCGGCCTTCCGCTGAACTCGTTCAAGACTGCCGCCACGGTCGCCGAGACCTTCGAGTACTCGCGCCAGGTCGGCACGTCCACCGTCGTGCGCGAGCCCATCGGTGTGGTGGGCTGCATCACCCCGTGGAACTACCCGCTGCACCAGATCGCGGCGAAGGTCGCGTACGCAATGGCAGCCGGCTGCACCGTCGTTCTCAAGCCGAGCGAGGTCGCACCGATCGATGCGTTCATGCTCGCCGAGATCATCCACGAGGTCGGCCTGCCCGAGGGCGTGTTCAACCTGGTCACCGGCACCGGCCCCGTCGTCGGCGAGGCAATCGCCGCGAGCCCCGACATCGACATGGTGTCGTTCACCGGTTCCACCCGCGCCGGCCGCCGCGTGATGCAGGTGGGCGCAGAGACCGTCAAGAAGATCGCGCTCGAGCTCGGTGGCAAGAGCGCGAACATCATCTGCGACGACCTCGATGCGGAGGCATTCGGGAAGGCCGTGATGGCAGGCGTCGGCAAGGCGTTCCTCAACAGCGGCCAGACCTGCTCGGCCCTCACGAGGATGCTGGTGCCGAAGTCACGTCTCGCCGAGGCAGAGTCCGCGGCGGCGGTCGTGGCCACCAACATGAAGGTCGGCGACCCGTTCGCCGAGGGCACGAACCTCGGGCCGCTCGCGAGTGCCGCCCAGCGTGACCGCGTGCAGGGCTACATCCAGAAGGGAATCGACGAGGGTGCCGTTCTCGTGGCCGGTGGCCTCGGCGCGCCCGAGGGACTCGACAGGGGCTACTACGTGCGCCCCACCGTGTTCTCGAACGTGAAGCCGGGGATGGCCATCGAGCAGGAGGAGATCTTCGGGCCGGTGCTGTGCATCATTCCCTTCGAGGACGACGACGATGCGGTCCGCATCGCGAACGGCACGGTGTACGGGCTCGCCGGCGGTGTGTCGGCGGCCGACAAGGACCGCGCGATGTCCATCGCCCGCCGGATGCGCACCGGCCAGGTCGAGGTGAACGGCGGTGCGTTCAACCCGAACGCACCCTTCGGCGGCTACAAGCAGTCGGGCATCGGCCGCGAGCTCGGTGAGTACGGCTTCGAGGAGTTCCTGGAGATCAAGAGCCTCCAGCTCTGACCGACGCGGGGCTCGCTCAGCCGAGCAGTGCGGGCGCGAGCCTGCGCAACTGTTCCGTGGGTGCGTTGCGCGGGTCGTCCTGCAGCACCTGCACGCACACGTGGTCGGCACCTGCCGAGTGATGCTGCGCGACACGTGAGGCGATCTGTTCCTCGGTCCCCCATGCCACGATGGCGTCGACCAGACGGTCGCTGCCGCCGTCGCTCCAGTCGGATTCGTCGAAACCGAGCCTGCGGAGGTTGTTGAAGTAGTTCGGCAGACCCAGGTAGATCTTCATGCCCGCACGAGCGATGCGCCGTGCCTCCGTGGGGTCGCTCTCGAGCACCACCATCTGTTCGGGCGCGAGAAGGGCGTCGTTGCCCATCGCCTCACGCGCGATGTGCGTGTGCTCGGGGGTGGTGAAGTACGGGTGCGCCCCGTTCGCCGCGGTGGCGGAGAGCTTCAGCATCTTCGGCCCGAGTGCAGCGAGCAGACGACCGGGATCGGCGGCGGGCTGGACCGCCATGAACATGGCCTTGTCCATCTTCTCGAGGTAGTCGACCATGTGGCTGTAGGGCTTCGACCAGTCGTGCTTGCGCACTCCTGCCACGAGGTGTCCGTGGCTCACGCCGATGCCGAGGAGGAACCGGCCCGGGAAGGCCTCGGCGAGGGTCTTCTGGCCTGCGGCCATGGTCATCGGGTCGCGTGCATAGATGTTGGCGATGCCCGTTGCGAGGGGCAGGCGCACTGTTGCCGACATCAGCACCGCAGCCGACGCGAACGGGTCACGACCCACGGCCTCGGCGAGCCACAGTGCCCCGTAGCCGAGGCTCTCGATCTGTTGTGCTGCCTCGCGCGCCCTCGGGGTGGGCAGGGCATCGATGCCGCCGTACCACACACCCACACGGCCGATGTCCACTGTTGGTCTCGCCATGAGCCCACCTTAGGTTGCCGCGGCCACCTAAGGTCAAAAGATGGTCCAGTGGGCAACCGACGTCATCGAGGCCATCGGTTTCCTCGGTGTCGCGCTGCTCGTGGCACTCGAGAACGTGTTCCCGCCGATTCCCTCGGAACTGATCCTGCTGCTCACCGGATTCAACGTGAGCGAGGGACGGTTTGATTTCGTCAGCGGGGTCATCGCCGCCACGGTGGGTTCGGTCGTCGGCGCGTACTTCCTCTACGCGGTGGGCCGCCTTCTCGACGAGGAGCGTCTCGAGCGCCTGCTCACCGGTGTGTTCCGCTACATGGGCCTGAAGCGCAGTGACGTCCACAAAGGGTTCGAGTGGTTCGAGCGTCACGGCACCCGGGTCGTTCTCTTCGGGCGCCTCATCCCGGTGGTGCGTTCCGTTGTCTCCATCCCGGCCGGCGCCGAGAAGATGCCGCTCGGGCGGTTCACCCTTCTCACCGCCGCGGGATCGCTCGTCTGGAACACCGTGTGGGTGGCCGTCGGCTGGGGCCTCGGGGACCAATGGGAGAAGGCCGGTGTCTGGGGCGACTACCTGCAGTACGCCGTGGTTCTCGCCGTCGTCGTCGGTTTCGCCGTGATTGTGCTGCGCGCCCGTCGACGCAGGGCCACCGGGGGATAGCCTCTCGGTCGGATCTCGCATCTCGCGGGTGTAGCTCAATGGTTAGAGTTCCAGCCTTCCAAGCTGGCTATGCGGGTTCGATTCCCGTCACCCGCTCCGAAGCTGGCCCCTCTGCACTGCTTCCCGTGACACCCTGACGGGTCTAACCTCCCTGTTGCAGCCTGACCAGGGGGTTCACTGATGGGTGTCGGACGGAAGGTCGTGGCCTCGGCCGCGGCAGCGGGGATTCTTGCGACGTTGTCGCCGGTGTCGGTTGCCGATGCCGCCAGCGCCGCCACGAAGCTGACCGCCAAGTTCAAGGGCGTTGCGGCTGGCACGCAGTTGATCGCGGTGTACAGCACGGGCGCCAGCGCCAGGGCCGCCATCAAGGGCGGCAAGGCCACCGTCACCCTCCCCAAGAACGTGCGCGCGGGCAAGAAGGTCAGCCTCCACCTCGTGAATGCCAACGGGTCGTATGCGGGCCCGGTGTCGATCGGCAAGACGAAGGGCAAGAAGACAACCTGGTACGGCGGCGTCGGGGTGAAGAAGGGCAAGACCACTTCCCTCGGCACCATCACGTACGCCGCGGCACAGCAGTACGCGTCCACCAAGGCGGCCGGCTCCACCGCCGGCCTCCCCGTGTCCGGGACCCTGAAGGGCGCGAGCAAGAAGGGCCAGCCGGCCGGCGCGGGCAAGCTCGGGCTCGCCAGCAGCAAGAAGGCCTCGTCGGCCTCGCTGGCACCCGGTGACTCCATCGAGTGGCAGTGGGGCGTGCAGGCATTCGCCGCCGCCGACATCGGTGGTGGTGGCGACCTCGACGGCGACGGGATCCCGAACACGCTCGACATCGACGACGACGGCGACGGTTTCCCCGACCAGGTCGATCAGTCGGCCGGCCTCGGCGGCAGTGCGCCCACCGCGCAGTACGACACCATCAACGGCCTCAACACGTCGATGACGTGGCGCCAGCCCCCCATCAACTACAACTACCTCTCGAAGCTCTACACCGACCCGGCGAAGCTGCGCACCGAGCTCTCGAAGCTGAACAGCGACGCGTTCACGATGAGCATCCGCCTCGTCGCCCCGTTCGTCACCGAGGCGAGCGGAGTCACCATCAAGGACGCGTGGGTCGACTGCACCGGTCTGCCCTGGTGCGTCTCGGAGGATTCGGGATCCACGGAGGCCGACCTGGTGGTGGCCCCGCGGATGCTCCCCTGGGGCGACGGCGACATCGGCGAGTTCTGGAAGTACGCCTACAAGAAGTCCGACCAGACAACATGTTCGATCTACCAGCCCGCCACGAACGCCCCCGGCACGCAGGGCTGCCAGGTGGTGAAGTGGGGCAGCTACTCCATGAAGGACATGCTCACGAAGGCCAAGGCGAACGGTTCCACGCTGGTGACCACCGATCCCGACTGGCCCGACCACACGCCCGCTGGATTCGGCATGAACGATGCCTACTGGGCACGGCCGGCCGGCAAGGGCGGGGGCGGCAACAGCCCCGGGTTCGACCTCACGGCCTATGTGGCACCGCGCGGGTACGCCAAGTTCCTCGACAACATGCGGGTGGGTGACGTGATGACGGTGAAGGCGCTCCTCAGCGACGGCACCACGGCCGAGGTGGCCATGACCATCAGCCCGTTCTTCGTGACGGCGCCCACGGCGTTCTCCTTCACCGCCTCCGGTGGTGTCGAGAAGACCGTGAACTACACCGTCTCCGACACCGCATGCACCAGCAACGACAACCCGGCGTGCCGTGACGGCTCGCAGTCGAAGCCGGTGGAAGTCAAGGCCTCGGCGCCGTCGATGACGGTGAAGTTCTGGAGGCCCCAGCGTCCGCGCATCACCGGAGCCGACGACGCGATTGCCGGCACCGACACGTACCTGGACATGGGGTCGCTCAACTACAACTTCGTGCTGAACAGCCAGGACGGCGGCCAGCGCACGTTCTGCCCGAACGCCGCGGTCACGATGACCGACACCAACGGGTCCACGTTCGCCTCCATCGTCCCCACGTCGGGCTTCTCGAACGACCGCGAGTTCATCAAGGACGGCTCGAACGACTCCCCGCCCTCGGAGAGCCGCTTCGTCACCGCGGTGATCGACTTCTCCAAGTGCACCGGTCTCGCGACGACGGCCGGCACAAAATACGACGTCACGCTGACTGCCGCCGGTGAGCCCCTGTTCGGCATGAACCGCAGCAGCACGAGCCAGGCGTTCTCGATCACGTTCGTTTCGTGACACGCCCGGCCCCCGCCACGGGAGCCGCGGCATGAGACACGACCCCTGGCTCGGCACCGCCGTGCACATGGTCGCCTCGCGTCAATCGCGGCCGAACCTGCCCTCGGGCGAGTGCCCGTTCTGCCCGGGCGGCCTCGAGGCACCCGGGGACTACGACGTGCGCTGGTTCCCCAACCGCTGGCCACCGATGGACGGCGACCGGTGCGAGGTGGTGCTGTACACCCCCGAGCACGACGCAACTTTTCACTCCATCGGCACGGCCGGCGTGCGACGCGTGGTCGACCTGTGGGCGGAACGTACCTCCGCTCTGCTCGGGCGCGCGGACGTGGAGTACGTGCTGGTCTTCGAGAACCGTGGCTCCGAAGTGGGTGCCACCATCAGCCACCCGCACGGCCAGATCTACGCCTTCGACCACGTGCCCGGGAGGCAGGCCCGGATGCTGTCGGCGGGGTGGGTGCCCGACCCTTCACCGGGCGGCAGGCTCATCACCTCATTCGGTGGCTGGAGCGTGTGGGCGCAGCACGCCGCGGTGCACCCGGTGTCGCTGTGCATCGCCCCTGACACGCGCGTGCCCGACCTTCCCTCCGTCAACGGCGACTCCCGTGACTCGCTGTCCGCGGTTCTCGTCGACGTGTTCACCCGCCTCGACAGGCTCCACGGACGGCCGCTCCCCTACATGATGTGGCTGAACCAGGCACCACGCAGCGAGCACCGGGACTCGGCATGGTTCAGCATCGAGGTGGTGTCGCCCTGGCGCGCACCGGGGGTGCAGCGCTACGTGGCGGCTGCGGAGGTGGCCACCTGGGAGTACTTCAACCCTGTGCCACCGGAGGACACCGCCGCCGCACTGCGCGCGCTCGGCTGAACCGGTCCTGCCCGGTCAGCAGCCGCCGTTCAGCACGAACCGTTCAACACGAGACGTCCGGGGCGCTCACCGGTGTCGCGGCCGTGCCGACGGGTGACGACTCCGCTCACCACGGTGGCGTCGTAACCGACAGCCTCCTGCAGCAGCCGCACACCGCCGGCCGGGAGGTCGTGCACGGCGTGAGGCGCCAGCAACCGCAGTGATTCGAGGTCGATCACGTTGAGGTCGGCGCGCTTCCCCGGCTCGAGCGTCCCCCGGTCGGACAGTCCATAGAGGGAGGCGGGCTGCGAAGTGAGACGACGCACGGCGTCCTCGAGGCCGAGCCGCTCGCCCCTGGTCCGGCCCTTCACCCAGTGCGAGAGCATGTAGGTGGGGATCGATGCGTCGCAGATCGCACCGCAATGCGCCCCACCGTCGGCGAGGCCGACGACGGCCGCATCATCCTTCATCTGCTCCAGGAGCACGTCGTGGCTGCCGTCGGCATAGTTGAACAGCGGCAGGAGCAGCATCGTGGGTTCGTCCGATGAGGTGAGCGCGTCGTAGGCAAGCTCCAGTGTGGACAACCCGGTGCGCCGTGCGGTGGCTCCGAGAGAGCGCGAGGGGTCCTGTTCGTAGTCGGGCTCCACGTCGCTGCGGAGCACGTAGCAGCGCTCGAGCGCGAGAACGATGCCCTGCTGCGAGAGAAGCCTCGCGTTGTCCGCCTCCACCGGCTCCTCGGAGAGGATCCGCGCGCGCACGGCGGGGTCGCGCATCGCACTGATGCGCTCCGTCACCGGGAGGTGCGCAATGGCCTCGTACGACGGGCGCAGTCGGAACGGGTTGCGCACATCGAGCCCGAACAGCACCCCGAACGGCCGGCCCGCCACCAGCGGCACCACCTTCGCGCCTTCCTTCCGCCACTGCGCGGCGCGGTCCATCTCCTCGCGCCACCTGCGCGGGTCCTGGTTGTGCTGGAGGACGATGAACGTCGCGGTGAGACCGGTCTCGAGTGCCATCTGCCCGATCCAGTCGAGCTCGCGGCGCGTCACGTCCTGGTCGTCGTTCGGCGTGATGCCCGCCATCGCCACCTCGAAGATGCGCCCGCCGCCGTCGCGCACCGCCTTCGCGATCGAGAACAACTCGTCGTCGGCGGCAAACGTGCCCGGCACGGGGATGCCGTCGCTGCTCAGGTGACCGAGCGTGCGCGAGGTGGTGAAACCGAAGGCGCCGGACTCCATCGCCTCACGTGCGAGCCGCGCCATCTCTGCGACATCCGCGGGCGAGGCTTCTGCGTTCCCGCCTGCGCGCTCGTCACCCATCACGTAGGTGCGCAGCGGGCCGTGGGGAAGCTGGACCCCGACGTCCATCGACCAGCGGCCCTTCCGCAGCGTGTCGATGTACTCGGGGAAGGTTTCCCATCCCCACGTCATTCCCTCATGGAGAGCAGAGCCCGGAATGTCCTCGACGCCCTCCATCAACCGCACGAGGTGCTCCTCGCGGCCCGGTCGAACGGGTGCGAAGCCGACGCCGCAGTTGCCGGTGATCACGGTGGTCACCCCGTGTGCCGCCGATGGGTTGAGCTCGCCGTCCCACGTGACCTGGCCGTCGTAGTGCGTGTGCACATCGACGAAGCCCGGGGTCACGATGCGGCCCGTGGCGTCGATCTCCTCGCGGCCGCGGCCGGCAATGCGCGGTGCGACCGCCACTATCCGGCCGTCGTTCACTGCGACATCCGCGGCGCGCCCGGGCGCACCTGTGCCGTCCACCACGGTTCCGCCACGGATGACCAGGTCGAAATCCACTGCACTCCCCCTGCACTCGGCCGTCGGGGCGAATCTAGTGGGTGCTCAGATCTCCTCGGCGACCGGCGCGGCGAACTGGGCCATGTAGAGCCGGTGGTACGGGCCGCCCGCGGCGAGGAGATCCTCGTGGCTGCCCTGCTCCACGATGGCGCCGTCCTCCATGACGAGGATCACCGACGCATCCCGGATGGTCGACAGCCGGTGCGCGATCACGAAGCTCGTGCGGGATGCACTCAGGTTGCGCATCGCCTTCTGGATGAGGACCTCGGTGCGTGTGTCCACCGAGCTCGTCGCCTCGTCGAGAATGAGGATGGACGGGTCGGCGAGGAACGCGCGCGCGATGGTGAGCAGCTGCTTCTCGCCCGCACTCACCGCGGCAGTTTCGCCGTCGAGCACGGTGGCGTACCCCCCGGGGAGGGAGTGGACGAAACGGTCCACGTACGCGGCCCGCGCCGCCTCCAGCACCTCCTCGCGGGACGCAGAGGGCCGTCCGTACGCGAGGTTGTCGTAGATGCTCCCGTTGAACAGCCAGGTGTCCTGCAGCACCATGCCGATGCGGGAACGCAGCTCGCGCCTGGGCATGCCCGCGATGTCACGGCCGTCGAGGAGAATGGAGCCACCGTCGAGCTCGTAGAAGCGCATGAGCAGGTTGACGAGCGTGGTCTTGCCCGCGCCGGTGGGCCCGACGATCGCAACCGTGGAACCCGGCTCCGCGACGAACGAGAGGTCGCGGATCAACGGCCTGTCGGGGACGTACGAGAACGACACGTTGCGGAACTCCACCCGCCCCTCAACCTCGCCCTCGATGCCGTCGCCGGTCTCCGGGGTCTGTTCGTCGGCATCGAGGAGCTCGAACACGCGCTCCGCCGACGCCACACCGCTCTGCAGCACGTTGAACATCGACGCCGTCTGCGTGAGCGGGTGCGTGAACTGGCGCGAGTACTGGATGAAGGCCTGCACGTCCCCGAGCCCCATGGAGCCGGAGGCGACCCGCAGGCCGCCCACCACGGCGATGGCCACGTAGTTCAGGTTCCCGATGAACATCATCACCGGCTGGATGGAGCCCGAGATGAACTGCGCGGCATCACTGGCCTCGAAGAGCTCCTCGTTCATCTCCGCGAAGCGCCTCTCGGCGTCGGCCTGCCGGCCGTATGCCTTCACCACGGCATGTCCCGTGAATGTCTCCTCGATCAACCCGTTCAGTGACCCGGTGGTGCGCCACTGGTCGATGAACCTCCGCCGCGACCGTGCGGCAATCCGCTTCATCGTGGCCACCGAGGTCGGCACGACCAGGAGCGCGATGAGTGCGAGCTCCCACGAGACGGTGAACATCATGACGAGCACGCCGAACATGGTGAGCAGCGACGTGATCAACTGGCTGAGCGACTGCTGGAGGCTCTGGCTGATGTTGTCGATGTCGTTCGTGACCCTGCTGAGCAGGTCACCGCGGGCGTGGCGGTCGATGTACGAGAGGGGCAGGCGGTGGATCTTCTCCTCCACCTCGCTGCGGAGCCCGTTCATCGTGCGCTGCACCACCCCGGCAATCAGCCACGCCTGCCCGTATGCCAGCACGTACGACGCTGCATACACGCCCACGGCCACCCAGAGGGTGGCGTGCAGCGCCCCGAAGTCCACCCGTGACGGGTCGCGGTAGCGGATGAGCGGTTCGGTGAGGATGTTCGTGGCATGGCCGAGG
>JBMUAQ010000079.1:0-10323 GCA_049454855.1 Ilumatobacteraceae bacterium | reverse complement strand
GTGATGACGGCCACGCCCTCCTGCACGGAGAGCGAGACGGGGGAGTCGCTCACCACTTGTCCCAGTGGAGCACCTTCGACAGCGGCTCGCGCTTGGCGGGCTTGAAGTCGGTGCCCTTGGTGTAGGCGATGGGGAAGAGGCCGCCCTGCGTGACCCTGTCATACGGGATGCCGAGCAGGTTCGCTGCATCCTTCTCGCCTTCGTTCATGAGGTGGATGGTGGTCCATGCCGACCCCATGCCGCGCTCGCGCAGCGCGAGCATGAAGCTCCACACGGCGGGCAGCAGCGAGCCCCACTGGCTCGCGGTGGCGAAGCTCGGGAGGTTGTCGAGCCGGCCCTCGATCGCCGGGATGAGGAGCAGCGGCGCGCGCTCGAAGTTGTCGGCGAGGTAACCGGCGGAGTCGCGAACCAGGTCCATGCGCTCACCGCGGCTGTCGCCGGCGGCGTACTCGCGGCCGGGCATGCTCGCGTACAGCGCCCAGTTCTTGCGGTAGATGTCGGCGAGTGCCTTCTTCTTGGCGGCGTCCTCCACCACGATCCAGTGCCAGCCCTGGCTGTTCGAGCCCGTCGGTGCCTGGAGCGCGATCTCGAGGCACTCCTCGACGATCTCCCGCTCGACCGGGCGGTCGAAGTCGAGGCGCTTGCGCACGCTGCGGGTGGTTTTCAGGACGTCGTCTGCGGAGAGGTTCAGTTTCATGCGGGCAGTCTGCCACGGCCCGGGTGAGGGACCCAACGGCGCCCCGTGACAGACTGCCGCCATGGCAGAACGCGTGATCATCAACATCTCCGACGGCATTGCCGACGTGAGGTTCAACAGGCCCGAGAAAAGGAACGCCCTTGACGGCGAGCAGTTCCAGGCGATCGTCGATGCCGGTGAGTCGCTCAAGTCGAACAAGAAGATCAACGCGGTCGTCGTGTCCGGCGAGGGCGCCTCGTTCTGCGCGGGCATCGACCTTGCCTCCCTCGGCGGCATGGCCTCGGGGGAGCGCGGCAACGGTGACCGTCAGCCGTCGGCCGGCGACATGGTCGACGGTCGCATCACGCACCTCGGCCAGCAGTCGGCCTGGGTGTGGCAGGAGATCCCGGTGCCGGTGGTTGCCGCGGTTCACGGGCACGCCCTGGGTGGCGGCTGCCAGATCGCCCTCGGCGCCGACGTGCGCATCGCGCACCCCGACACCAAGTTCTCCGTGCGCGAGACCTACTGGGGTCTCGTGCCCGACATGGCGGGCACCGTGCTGATGCAGGGACTCGTGCGGGCCGACATCATGAAGGACATCGTGATGACCGCGCGCATCTTCGACGGGCGTGAGGCAGCGCAGATCGGGCTCGTCACCCGCCTCTCCGACACTCCGTACGAGGCAGCCCACGAGTGGGCACAGGAGATCTGCCGCCGCAGCCCCGACGCCGTGCGCGGCTCGAAGGAACTGCTGAACAGGCTGGCGCTCGAGATGGCGGCACAGCAGTTCGCCGCGGAGCGGCGCATCATCGGGGGTCTCGTGGGCGGGCCGAACCAGCGCGAGGCGGTGCTCTCCGACTTCGAGAAGCGCGCCCCGAAGTGGCACGAGCCACGCTGACGGGCCTCACTTCGGTCCCGAAACGCTTTGCCGCGCCCGCGGCACCCCGTTAGCCTGACTCTCCTCGGGCCAGCGTCGTCCCGGGGAACCGAGAGAGTTTCCTGTCCGTGCATGCACGGGCCCCCGGAGGACGAACGACGCCATGAACCCTGACCTGCCCGCGCGCCACGGTCTCTACGACCCCCGTTTCGAGCACGACGCCTGCGGCGTCTCCTTCGTGGCGAACGTGAAGGGGCACAGGAGCCGCTCGATCGTCGATCTCGGTCTCACCGCACTCATGAACATGGAGCACCGCGGTGCCACGGGTGCCGAGCCCGACACCGGTGACGGCGCGGGGATCCTGGTGCAGATGCCCGACGCCTTCATGCGTGCCACCGCCGGGGTCGACCTCCCCGCCGAGGGGCACTACGCCGCGGGCATGGCGTTCCTGCCGGCCGACCCTGCCCGGTGTGCCGAGGCGATGGCAACCGTGGAGCGCATCACGCGCGAGGAGAACCTGCGACCCCTCGGGTGGCGCGAGGTGCCCGTGAACCCCGCGTGCCTCGGCGCCTCGGCGCGGGCCGTGATGCCCGCGTTCCGCACCTACTTCGTCGATGACCCCGCGGGTGCCGCCGGGATCGACCTCGACCGCCGGCTCTTCATCGTGCGCAAGCGCACCGAGCACGAGCTCACCGGGGACATGCGCACGTACTTCTCGTCGCTGTCGGCGCGCACCTTCGTGTACAAGGGCATGCTGACGACGCCGGAACTCGGCCAGTTCTTCCCCGACCTCTCCGACGGGCGCATGGAGTCCGCGCTCGCCCTCGTGCACAGCCGGTTCTCCACGAACACCTTCCCGTCGTGGCCGCTCGCGCACCCGTACCGCTACATCGCGCACAACGGCGAGATCAACACGGTGCAGGGCAACCGCAACTGGATGCGCACCCGTGAGGCGTTGCTGCAGAGCGACCTCATCCCCGGACTCGAGCGTGCGTACCCGGTCTGCACGCCCGGCATGTCGGACTCCGCCAGTTTCGACGAGGTGCTCGAGCTGCTCCACCTCGCCGGGCGCTCCCTGCCGCACGCGCTCTTGATGATGATCCCCGAGGCGTGGGAGAACAACGACCGCATGGACCCGCGCAAGCGCGCCTTCTACCGGTTCCACGCCTCCCTGATGGAGCCGTGGGACGGCCCGGCGGACGTGTGCTTCACCGACGGCACGGTGATCGGGGCGGTGCTCGACCGCAACGGCCTCCGCCCTGGGCGCTTCTGGGTGACGAACGACGACCTCGTGGTGCTGGCGAGCGAGGCCGGGGTGCTCGACATCGAGCCCTCGCGCATCATCCGCAAGGGCCGCCTGCAGCCGGGGCGCATGTTCCTCATAGACACCGCGCAGGGTCGCATCATCGATGACGAGGAGATCAAGCTCCAGCTCGCCTCGGAGCACCCGTACGCAGAGTGGGTCGAGGCGGGCATGACCCATCTCGACGACCTGCCGGCACGCGAGCACGTGGTGCACAGCCACGGCAGCGTGCTGCGCCGCCAGCAGATGTTCGGCTACACCGACGAGGAGCTGAAGATCATCGTGTCGCCGATGGCGCGCACGGGGGCGGAGCCGGTCGGCTCGATGGGCACCGACACGCCGATCGCGGTGCTGTCGGAGCGTTCCCGTCTGCTGTTCGACTACTTCCAGCAGCTGTTCGCCCAGGTCACGAACCCGCCGCTCGACGCCATCCGCGAGGAAGTGGTGACCGCAGTCGGGACTAGCGTCGGCCCCGAGGCGAACCTGCTCGCGCCCGGGCCCGACAGCTGCCGCCAGCTGCAGCTGCGGTTCCCGGTCATCGACAACGACGAGCTCGCACGGATCATCCACATCAACGACGACGGCACCCACCCGCACCTCGCATCCGTCGTGATCAGCGGCCTGTACAGAGTGGCCGACGGCGGTGAGGGCCTGCGCTCCGCGCTCGAGAACGTGCGTGCCCTCGCGAGCGACGCGATCGCGCGCGGCGTGCGCATCATCGTGCTGTCGGACCGCAACGCCGACGAGGTGTGGGCACCCATCCCGTCCCTGCTCCTCACGAGCGCGGTGCACCACCACCTCATCCGCGAGAAGACGCGCACCCAGGTCGGTCTCGTCGTGGAGTGCGGTGACGCGCGCGAGGTTCACCACATGGCACTGCTCGTCGGGTACGGCGCCGGTGCGATCAACCCGTACCTCGCGTTCGAGTCGATCGAGGACATGATCGCCGCCGACGAGGGGAGGGGCCTCCACCTGATGGGCGGCCATGACCCGCACAAGGCGGTGAAGAACTACATCAAGGCCGCCGGCAAGGGCGTGCTGAAGGTGATGTCGAAGATGGGCGTGTCCACCGTGGCCTCCTACACGGGTGCCCAGATCTTCGAGGCCATCGGTCTCTCGGAGGCCGTGGTGGAGGAGTACTTCACCGGCACGGTGTCGCGGCTCGGCGGGATCGGCCTCGACGAGATTGCCCGAGAGGTGGCGATGCGCCACGCGACCGCGCACCCCGACCGGCCGGAGCTGCGCGCACACCGCACGCTTGAGCTCGGCGGCGAGTACCAGTGGCGACGCGAGGGCGAGCACCACCTGTTCAATCCGGAGACCGTGTACCGCCTGCAGCACTCCACCCGCGCGGGCCGCTACGACATCTTCAAGCAGTACACGTCAGACGTCGACGACCAGTCGCGTCGGCTCGCGACGCTCCGTGGACTGTTCGAGCTGCGCCACGGTGCCCGCCCACCCGTGCCCATCGAGGAGGTGGAGCCGGTCAGTGCGATCGTCCGGCGGTTCAGCACCGGCGCGATGAGCTACGGCTCGATCTCCGCGGAGGCACACGAGACGCTCGCGGTCGCCATGAACCGCATCGGCGGCAAGAGCAACACCGGTGAGGGCGGCGAGGACCCCGAGAGGTTCGTCCCTCTGCCGAACGGTGACTCCAAGCGCAGCGCCATCAAGCAGGTGGCCTCCGGTCGCTTCGGGGTGACCAGCGAGTACCTCGTGAACGCCGATGACATCCAGATCAAGATGGCCCAGGGCGCCAAGCCGGGCGAGGGCGGCCAGCTGCCCGGGCACAAGGTGTACCCGTGGGTGGCAAAGACCCGCCACTCCACGCCCGGTGTGGGGCTCATCAGCCCGCCGCCGCATCACGACATCTATTCGATCGAGGATCTCAAGCAGCTCATCCACGATCTCAAGAACTCGAACCCTGCCGCGCGCATCCACGTGAAGCTCGTGGCGGAGATGGGCGTGGGCACCGTGGCGGCCGGCGTGAGCAAGGCGAAGGCGGACGTCGTGTTGATCTCCGGCCACGACGGCGGGACTGGTGCGTCACCGCTGACATCGCTGAAGCACGCGGGTGGCCCGTGGGAGCTGGGGCTCGCCGAGACGCAGCAGACACTCCTCCTGAACGGTCTGCGTGACCGCATCGTGGTGCAGACGGACGGACAGATGAAGACCGGCCGCGATGTGGTGATCGCCGCGCTCCTCGGCGCCGAGGAGTTCGGGTTCGCCACCGCCCCGCTGGTGGTGAGCGGCTGCATCATGATGCGCGTCTGCCACCTCGACACCTGTCCGGTGGGGGTGGCCACACAGAACCCTGTCCTGCGCCAGCGCTTCAGCGGCAGGCCGGAGTTCGTCGTGAACTTCTTCGAGTTCATCGCCGAGGAGGTCCGCGAGCACCTCGCCGCACTCGGTTTCCGGTCGCTGCAGGAGGCGGTCGGCCACGTGGAGATGATCGATGCCCGTCGCGCGGTCGACCACTGGAAGGCCCACGGACTCGACATCTCGCCGATCCTCGAGACCCCGCGCAACCCCTACGGCCAGACGCTGCACTCGTCGGTCGGCCAGGACCACGGTCTCGACGAGGCGCTCGACAACGACCTCATCGCAGCCGCGCGGCCCGCGCTGCTGGAGGGAACGCCGGTGTCGATCACCCGCACCATCCGCAACGTGAACCGCACCGTCGGCACCAAGCTCGGCCACGAGGTGACGCGTGCATGGGGCGGCGACGGCCTCCCGGACGGCACGATCAGCATCAGGTTCACCGGCTCGGCCGGCCAGAGCTTCGGTGCATTCGTGCCGCGGGGTGTGGAGCTGCGCCTCGAGGGGGATGCGAACGACTACCTCGCGAAGGGCCTCTCCGGGGGCCGCGTGATCCTCCTCCCGCCGGCAGACGCCGGGTACGTGGCCGAGGAGAACGTGATCGCCGGAAACGTGATCGGGTACGGCGCGACCTCGGGCGAGATCCACATCCGCGGCATGGTGGGGGAGCGCTTCTGTGTGCGCAACTCCGGTGCCACCGCGGTGGTGGAGGGCGTGGGTGACCACGGTTGCGAGTACATGACCGGCGGGCGTGTGGTCGTGCTCGGCCCCACCGGCCGCAACTTCGCCGCGGGGATGTCGGGCGGCATCGCGTACGTGTGGGATCCCGACGGTGTGTTCCCGGTGAACGTGAACTACGAGATGGTCGACCTCGAGCACGTCGGTGGCGCCGACGAGGAGTGGCTGCGTGGTGCGGTGGAGCGTCACTGCGATCTCACCGGCTCGGAGGTTGCGGCGCGGATCCTGTCCGCATGGACGGTGGAGGTGCCGCGTTTCCGGAAGGTGATGCCGCGCGACTACCGCTCGGTGCTCGAGGTGTTCGCCGAGGCGGAGAAGAACGGATGGACCGAGGAACAGACCGCCGAGCGCGTGATGGAGGTGGCCCGTGGGTGAGACGACAGGGTTCATGAAGTGGAACCGGCACGGCCCGAAGAGGCGGCCGGTGGAGCTCAGGTTGCTCGACTGGAAGGAGGTCTACGAGCCGTTCCCCGAGGGTGACCTGCGCACACAGGCCGGCCGCTGCATGGACTGCGGCATCCCGTTCTGCAACAACGGCTGCCCGCTCGGGAACCTCATCCCGGACTGGAACGACCTCGTCTACCGTGACCACTGGAAGGACGCGATCGAACGCCTGCACGCCACGAACAACTTCCCCGAGTTCACCGGGCGTCTGTGCCCGGCCCCGTGCGAGTCCGCATGCGTCGTCGGCATCAACCAGGACCCCGTCACCATCAAGCAGGTGGAGGTGGAGATCATCGACCGTGCCTGGGAGAACGGTTGGGTGGTGCCGCAGGTGCCCGCGACCAGGACGGGCAAGCGTGTCGCGGTGATCGGCAGCGGCCCGGCGGGTCTCGCCGCCGCCCAGCAGCTCACGCGCGCCGGCCATGACGTGGTGGTCCTGGAGCGAGCCGACCGCATCGGCGGACTGCTCCGTTACGGGATCCCCGAGTTCAAGATGGAGAAGCGCCATCTCGACCGCCGCATCGAGCAGATGAGGGCCGAGGGGACGGAGTTCCGCACCGGCGCCGACGTCGGCGGTGCCGTCGACATCGAGGTGCTGCGCGCGAGCGTCGATGCGCTCGTGCTGGCCTGCGGTGCAACCGCGTGGCGCGACCTCGACGTTCCCGGCCGCGGTCTCTCCGGCATCCACCAGGCGATGGAGTACCTGCCGATCGCGAACAAGGTGCAGGAGGGGGATGTCGACGCACCCTCCATCGACGCGAAGGGCAAGGCCGTGGTGATCATCGGCGGAGGCGACACCGGTGCCGACTGCCTCGGCACCGCACTGCGCCAGGGCGCACGCCAGGTGGTGCAGCTCGAGATCATGCCGCGGCCGCCGGAGGAGCGTTCCGCCGGCAACCCGTGGCCGCAGTACGCGATGGTGTACCGCGTGTCGTCGGCACACGAGGAAGGCGGCGAGCGCGTGTACAGCGTGAACACCGAGCGTTTCCTCGACGACGGCAACGGCAACGTCCGCGCGCTGCTCGTGCACGAGGTGGAGATGGTCAACGGTCGCTTCACGAAGGTGGAGGGCACCGACCGCGAGATCGAGGCCGACCTCGTGTTCCTCGCGATGGGTTTCGTCGGGCCCGAGAAGGGCTCGTGGCTCGAGCAACTGGGCGTCGCCCTGGACGAGCGCGGCAACGTGGCACGTGATGCGGACTACCGCACGAACGTGCCGGGTGTGTTCGTGGCGGGTGACATGGGACGGGGGCAGAGCCTCATCGTGTGGGCGATCGCCGAGGGGCGCTCGTGCGCCGCCGGCGTCGACCGTCATCTCATGGGCACCTCGGTGCTTCCGTCGCCCATACCGCCCACGGCCAGACCGCTCCTCTGAGACCGCATCGCCGTGGCCGGTCCGCCCGGTCGGGGTTGCCACCACGGCGGGGCACGGCACAACTACCGTTGGCGCTCGTGCAGAAACGCTCCCGTGCGGCGAGGCTCATCGCGACAACCGTCTGCCTGTCGGCGGCGGCGCCCGCACTCGGGGCATGCGGAGGCGACACGCTCGGGGTTGCCACCACGGTCGTCGCGGTGACGCCCACGGCGTTCGCCACCATCCCGCCGGTGGCGAGCACGCTCCCCGGCACCACCACGTCGCTGCCGCCGAACGCCGTGGGACAGGAGACCACGTACACGGTGCAGGCCGGTGACTCGCCGATCTCCGTGGCCACCAAGTTCGGCATCACGGTGAGCCTGTTGCTCTCGTACAACGCGATGCTCAGCCCGTCGGAGTTCCCGTACCCCGGCCAGACACTGCGCATCCCCGCGAATGCCACGGCCCCCGTCAACAACGGGAGCACCGGCGGTACCACGGGCGGCGCCACCACGAACTCCACCCCGACCGGCCCCGTCGGCCCGGGCTGCGGAACCCGCCCGGCCGGCACGTACACCATCCAGGACGGCGACTCGGTGTGGGCCATCACCAAGAAGTTCTGCATCACGCAGGCGCAGCTGTTCGGCGCCAACCAGTGGCCCGATGCCGGAGTCACGCTCCTGCCCGGTCAGGTCATCAACATTCCCGCCGCCGGCGGCTGACGCACCCCACGACGGCGCAGACGCCGCGGCTCAGCGACCGGTGCCGGGGCGACGCGAGGCGTGACGCTCGAGTGCGAGGGACACCAGCTCGTCCACCAGCTCGCGGTGGGGGACACCCGATGCCTCCCACATGCGCGGGTACATGGAGATCGGCGTGAAACCCGGGATCGTGTTCACCTCGTTGCACAGGAACCCGCGGCCGTTCTCCTCGAGGAAGAAATCGACCCTCGCCATGCCCTCGCAGCGCAGCGCCGCGTACGCGCGAAGTGCGAGGTCCCGCACCTGCTGTGTCTGCTTCTCGGTGAGCCGAGCCGGCACCGTGAGCTCCGCCGCGCCGTCGACGTACTTGTCTTCGTAGTCGTAGAACTCACGTGCCGGGGTGATCTCGCCGGGCAGGGACGCACGCGCGGCCCGGTTGCCGAGAACCGCCACCTCGATCTCCCGGCCGTCCACCGACTCCTCGAGCAGAACCCAGGAGTCGTACCGTGCCGCGAGAAGGCACGCCTCGAGTGCCTCCGCGGCACCGCGGGCGCGTGACACGCCCACTGAGGAGCCCATGTTCGCCGGCTTCACGAACACGTCACCGCCGAGCGAGGTGACGGCGGCCCCCACCGTCGCAGGCGAGATCTCGTCGAGGTGCAGCACCGCGTGGCGCACCTGGGGGATCCCGGCGGCACCGATGAGCTGCTTCGCGACTGCCTTGTCCATGGCCACCGCACTGGCCAGCACGCCGCTGCCCACGTACGGCACGTCCATCGTCTCGAGCAGCCCCTGCACAGTGCCGTCCTCGCCCATCGGGCCGTGCAGGACCGGCACGAACACCGTGTCGTCGCCGACGAGGTCGTGCGGGTCAATGGCCTCACCCTCGACGGTGAGCTCGGCCGGCACCTCGCGTGCCGCAGGGCCGGTGAACGACAGACCCGGGTTGCGCAACCAGCGACCGTCGCGGGTGATGCCCACGGCCACGATGTCGTAGCTGTCCGGGTCGGCGGCACGCATCATCAGTGATGCCGACACCCTGCTCACGTCGTGCTCCGCCGAGCGGCCCCCGTACAGCACCACAAGGGTCCTGCGGGGGCCGTCCATCCCCACGAAGGTACTCGCCGCTACTGTCGGCTCATGCGCATCACGGCCGGTGACGTTGCGTCGTGTGCCGGCGGGACAGTGGCGGGGCCGGACATCGCGGCCGACGGCGTGTGGTTCGACTCCCGCAGCCTCAACGCGGGACAGGCGTTCGTGGCGCTCGTGACCGGCAACGACGGTCACGACTTCATCGCCGATGCCTTCGCAAAGGGTGCGCCGTTCGCAATCGTCGGCAGGGGAAGGTCGGTCGCCGGCGGTACGTGCGTGGAGGTGGACGACACGGCCGTTGCACTCACCGAGGTCGGGCGCATGTGTGCCGGGAGACTTCGTGCCACTGCAGCGGGGCGCGTGGTCGCCGTGACGGGCTCGGCGGGCAAGACCTCCACGAAGGACATGATCCATGCCGCGCTGCGTTCCGCATGGCCAAGTGCACACAAGGCTCCCGGATCGTTCAACAACGACTTCGGCGTGCCCGTCACGCTCGCATGTGCCCCGGACGGGTGCGAGGCCGTCGTGCTCGAGTACGGGATGCGGTGGGAGGGCGAGATCGCCCGGCTGTGCGGCGTGGCCCGTCCCGACATCGCCGTGGTGACAATCGTCGGTGATGCCCACAGCGAACGTGTCGGAGGCATCGAGGCCGTCGCCCGCATCAAGTCGGAGATCGTGTCGTCGCTCGCGCCCGACGGCACCGCGGTGCTGAACGCCGACGACCCCAGGGTGGCCGCGATGGCCGGGCTCACCGCCGCACGGACGTTGACGTACGGCACCTCCGCACATGCCGACGTGCAGTGCGCGGGCGGCGGCCCC
>JBMUAQ010000078.1:0-10439 GCA_049454855.1 Ilumatobacteraceae bacterium | reverse complement strand
CCAGCATCTCTCGCTCGAAGAAAGTTCGCTACGCCGAAGTGATCATCGGCGTCGTTCTGCTCGCGCTCCCTTTCATCGCGTCCGACGTCTTCCTGATCGACCGGTTCGGCCGCTACTTCACCTGGGCGATCTTCGCCATCTCGGTCGATCTCATCTGGGGATTCGGAGGAGTCCTCACGTTCGGTCACGCCGCCTTCTTCGGAGCCAGTGGTTACCTGGTCGCGATCTTCACCGAGCGCGCCGGCTGGTTCCTTCCTCTGCCGCTCTGGCCGGCCATCGGATTGGCCGTGCTGTGCGTCGCGCTCTTCGCTTTCTTGTTGTCGACTCTCGCATTTCGCGGTCCGTATCCCATGCGAGGGGTCGAGCTCGCGGTCATCACGCTGGCCGTCGCATACCTTCTCGAGCAGTACGCCCGTGCCGGCGGCCAGGTCACCGGCGGTCAGAACGGCATTCTCTTCAGCGAACGCTTCGAGTTGTTCGGTCTCGATCTGCACCGGGGTCGTGGTTTCTATTGGCTCGCCGGAATCGCGCTCGTCATCGTGTATGTGCTCGTTCGAATCTTCGTCTCCCGCCGAATCGGCTTGGTCGTGCGCGGAATTCGCGAGAACGAGGATCGTGTCGACCTCCTCGGTTACGACGTGCCATCGATCAAGATCGAGGTCTTCGCTCTGTCGGCGGCCATGGCCGCGGTTGGCGGAGCCTTCTTCTACGTGCACGAGGGAATCATCACTCCGGCTGCCGTCGGAGTGGCCGCGTCGACGCAGGTTCTTCTCTGGGTCGCACTCGGTGGACGTGGAACACTCCTCGGCCCCATCGTCGGGACGGTCGTGCTGCAGCACCTCACGGCCACCTTGTCGGGCACCATGCTCGACACCTGGATCTTCGTGATCGGTGCGCTGCTCATTCTCGTCGTCATGGTCTTCCCGGCTGGTGTTCTGGGTTTCCTCGATCGAGGTCCGGCGCGATGACCGCGCTGGTGGAAATCCGCGAAGTCAGCAAGTCGTTCGGTGGCTTCATGGCGGTTCAGGACGTCTCCTTCGATCTCACGGAAGGGGAAGTCACCGGACTCGTGGGTTCGAACGGGGCCGGGAAGACGACGCTGCTCAACCTTCTGTACGGTCGAATCGAGTTGTCGCAAGGCCGCATCGATTTCGATGGTGCCGACATCTCCGATCTCCCGGCCCACCAGAGAGTTCGCCGTGGTCTGGGAATGGTGTTCCAGCACACCACGGTCTTTCCGGCCCTGGGCGTGCGCGAGAACCTCCGGCTCGGTGCGATGCGCAAGGGTCGAGGATCCGATGCGTCGTCGCCGGCCGAAGTCGATGCGATGCTCGAGATGATCGGTTTGTCCTCGAAGCAGTTCGATTCCGCGTCGAAGTTGAGTCACGGAGAGCAGCAATGGCTGGAGATCGGCATGGTGCTCCTCACGAAGCCGAGCCTCCTCCTTCTCGACGAGCCCACCTCGGGAATGACTCGTTCCGAGGCTGCCCGTATGGCCGAACTCTGTCGTCGACTCGTCGCCGAGCGCACCGTTCGCGCCGTGGTGGTGGTCGAACACAACATCGACTTCATTCGCCGCGTCAGCAATCGCGTGCTCGTGATGCATCGTGGAACGATCATCGCGTCGGGAACCATCGACGAAGTGCAGCACGATCAGGCGGTGCGCGACGCCTTCCTGGGGCGCACGGTATGAGTGAGCCGATTCTCTCGGTTTCCGGCCTCGGTGTCGGCTACGGCCAGACCACGATCGTGTCCGGCCTCGATCTGTCGGTCGAGCGCGGTGAGGTTCTCACCATGTTGGGACTCAATGGCGCCGGCAAGACCACGGTTCTCAAGGCGATCGCCGGACTGCTGCCGCACACCGGTCGTGTCGTCTTCGACGGCCATGACGTGTCGCGCTGGCCCGGCAACCGCATCAACCGGGCCGGCCTGGCTTACGTGCCCCAGGGAATGGGCGTGTACCCGGGGATCTCGGTCGGGGAGCACCTTCGACTGTCGCGTCACTTCCAGGACGAGCGCATCGACATGCAGAACGAAGTGCTCGACTGGTTCCCGATCCTCAAGGAGCGCATGAAGCAGGACGCGCAGAGTCTGAGCGGTGGACAGCGCAAGATGCTCAGTTTCGTGATGGCGCTCTCGAGTGCGCCGTCGTTGGTGCTCCTCGATGAGCCCACCGAAGGCGTCGCCCCGGTGGTTCGCGAACAACTCGTCGAAGCGCTGGCTCAGGTGGTCAAGCGCACTTCGGTGTTGCTCGTTGAGCAGAATCTCGACACTGCGCTGGCGATCGGTGGGCGTTGCCACGTGATCGAGCAAGGCGCCATCGTCGAGAGCGGGATGATCAGAGACCTCTATGCCAGCGGAGTCATCGAGGCGAGGTTGTCGGTCTGATGCTCGGCACGCTTCTCCCGGTCGACTCGTTCACCGTCGTGGCCCTGGTGGCCACCTTCGTCATCGTCGCGATCGGTCTGCACTTCACGCTCGGTCTGCTGGGTGTCGTCAACATGGTGCACGGCGAGTTCATCCTGATCGGCGCCTACGTCACCTATCAGGTCCAGGACTGGTCGGGTTCACCCACCTGGGGTTTCGTCATCGCGCCGTTCGTCGCCGGCTTGTTCGGGGCTTTCGTCGAACTCGTGCTCGTGAGACGTCTGTATCTGCGCCCACTCGACACGTTGCTCGTGACGTTCGGATTGTCGCTGATCATTCGCCAGGGAGTTCAGCTCATCTACTCACCCAATCCCAAGCAGGTCGACGACCCGATCGGCGGCTCGTTCATCGTCGCTGGTTACAACGTTCCGTGGTGGCGGCTCACGGTGGTGATCGCCGCGATCGTGCTGGTTGCCGCGTGGCTGTTGTTCGATCGCACCACGATCGGTCTGCGTTGGCGGGCGGCGGTGCGCAATCCCGAACTCGCCGAAGCCATGGGTTACAGCGTGCGAAGCGCTCGCACGTGGTTGTTCGGAATCGGCTGCGCGACCGCCGGTCTGGCCGGGGCGATGCTCGCTCCGATCAACACCCTCACTCCGCAGTACGGGCTGCGATTCCTCGTGAACTCGTTCCTGGTGGTGATTCTCGGAAAGCCCGGGTCGTTGAAGGGCCTGGCCATCGCCGCGGTGGTGTTGGGCGGATCGCTCGGTGTGATGCAATTCCACGTGTCGACGGTGTACGCACAGATGATCATGCTCGTGATCGCCGTGGTGGCGGCGCGTTTGCGGCCGCTCGTGACAGCCAAGCGGGGCTAGCGACTCGTGATCGAGCCCGGGTTGTGTTCAGGCAACGGAGTCGATGATGGTGACACCCGCAGCGGCCATCTGCGCGAGGGCCGTTTCCGTGGTTGCCGGAGCGACGCCCGCGCACATCGGAAGGAGAAGGCGAACCGTGAAACCCTCATTGACCGCGTCGAGAGCGGTGGCACGGTCGCAGTGGTCGGTGGCCAGGCCCACGACATCGACCTCGGTGACGCCGTGCGACTTGAGATAATCGGCGAGCGAACGACCGTCGTCGGTGGCGCCCTCGAACCCGCTGTACGCCGCGGTGTAGTTGCCCTTCGACACGACCACGTCGATCGACGAGGCGAAGTCGACCGACTCGTCGAGGTTGGAATGGAAGTCGGCGCCGGTGGTGTTGGCAACGCAGTGGTGGGGCCACGTGTCGACGTAGTCGGGTTGGTCGGCGAAGTGTCCCTTGGGGTCGATGTGCCAGTCGCGAGTGGCCACGACCACGTCGTAGATCGAACGCGAGTCGCGGAGGTACTTCGACACTCGCGAGGCCACTGCGGCACCGCCCTCGACGGCGAGGAGACCGACGAGGACGAGGGCCCACAGGAGACCCCGGCATGGGAGAAGCCCGGCCGTTGGTACGTGGTGCACTCGCAGTCCGGCTACGAGAAGAAGGTCGAGGCGAACCTGAAGTCGCGCATCCAGACCATGAACATGGAGGACTCCATCTACGAGATCCAGATCCCCATGGAGGACGTGGTCGAGTTCAAGCAGGGCCGCAAGACCACCGTGTCGAAGAAGGTGTTCCCCGGCTACCTGCTCGTTCGCTGCGAGATGGACGACCAGACCTGGTTCTGCATCCGCAACACCCCGGGCGTCACCGGCTTCGTGGGCCAGGCCCACAAGGGCCAGAAGCCCACGCCGCTGTCGCGCCGCGAGGTGGAGACCTTCCTGTCGGTCAAGGGTGACGGCCAGGTGGCCACCAAGCGCAAGGCCCCGAAGCTCGACTACGAGGTGGGGGAGAGCGTCCGCGTCAAGGAGGGCCCGTTCGCCGATTTCAACGGCACGGTCGCCGAGATCAACCCCGACCACATGAAGCTGAAGGTGCTCGTGAACATCTTCGGCCGCGAGACCCTGGTCGAAATGGACTTCGGTCAGGTCGCAAAGCTCTGATCGGCACGGCAGACTAGGACGCCCAGAAGGGGAGAACCATGGCCAAGAAGAAGCTCGCCGCAATCGTGAAAATCCAGATCCCCGCGGGCAAGGCCACGCCCGCGCCGCCGGTCGGTACCGCGCTCGGACCCCACGGCGTCCAGATCATGGACTTCGTGAAGCAGTACAACGCCGCGACCGAGTCGCAGGCCGGCACCATCATCCCCGTCGAGATCAGCATCTTCGAGGACCGTTCCTTCACCTTCATCCTGAAGACGCCGCCGGCACCCGTGCTGCTGCGCCAGAAGGCCGGTCTCGAGAAGGCCTCGCAGACACCCGGCAAGACCGTTGCCGGCACCGTCACCGAGGCCGACATCGAGGAAGTCGCAAAGATCAAGATGCCCGACCTCAACGCCTACGACCTCGAGGCGGCCAAGCAGCAGATCCGCGGCACGGCCCGTTCGATGGGTCTCAAGGTGGTCTGACAGGGCGTCAGGAACAGTCCGCACCCGGGAGCACCTCGCCCGGTCGGTCAACCCGCAAGGAAGGAGAGGTAGGCATCATGCCGGAACCGAAGAAGTACAAGGCAGCGATCGCGCTCTATGACCGCGACCAGCAGTACACACCCACCGAGGCCGTGTCCATCGTGAAGAGGACGGCCACCAAGAAGTTCGACGAGTCCGTCGACGTTGCCGTGCGGCTCGGTGTCGACCCCCGCAAGGCCGACCAGACCGTGCGCGGGACGGTTGCGCTCCCCGCAGGTTCGGGCAAGGCCGTGCGCATCGCGGTGATCGCCGCCGGTGACGCCGCCGCCGAGGCCCGCGCCGCCGGTGCCGACCTCGTGGGTGCCGACGACCTCGCCCAGGAGATCGAGAAGGGCAACATGGACTTCGATCTCATGATTGCCACGCCCGACATGATGCCGCTCGTCGGTCGTCTCGGTCGCGTGCTCGGTCCGCGCGGCCTCATGCCGAACCCGAAGTCCGGCACCGTCACCACCGACGTCGGCCGTGCAGTGGGCGAGTTCAAGGGCGGCAAGGTCGAATACCGCACCGACCGCTACGGAAACGTCCATGTGCGCATCGGCAAGGCTTCGTTCTCCGAGGCCGACCTCGAGTCCAACCTGCGCGCCGTGCTCGACGAGCTGCAGAGGGTGAAGCCCGCCGCAGCCAAGGGCCGCTACATGAAGAAGATCTCCCTCTCCACCACCATGGGGCCCGGCGTCAAGGTCGACGTCAACCGCCTCAAGGCAGTCTCGGAGTGAGAACCCGCCGGGGTGGCGTCCGAGCCGGGCGCCCCTAGGCTTCACATCAACAACTGATCTCTCGGTCCTCGCCGAAGACGTCCGGTCCACCCAGGTGGCCAAGGGGCGAAAGCCCACCTGACCAGGCGGATTCCTCACCATCGGGCCTTGTGTCCGTCCGGTGCGGCGTTCGTGCAAGCGAGCGCCCCGGGCGAGAAACCAAGGACACCCGAGGAGGTGAAATGTCAACAGTCCGTTCCGAGAAGGAAGCCGTCGTCGCTGAGGTCAAGACCAAGATCGACGAGGCCGATGCCGTGATCGTCACCGAGTACCGCGGTCTCTCCGTCACTGCCCTTGCGAATCTCCGTCGTGATCTTCGCCAGGCAGGTTGCGAGTACCGCGTCTACAAGAACACTCTCGCTCGTTTCGCCGCGCGCGAGGCGGGCATCGAGGGTCTCGACACCCTGCTCGTCGGCCCGACCGCACTTGCGTTCGTGAAGGGCGACGTCGCAGCAGTGGCGAAGAGCCTGAAGGAGTACGCGAGGACGAACCCGCTCCTCGTCATCCGTGGCGGTGCGGTGGCCGGCAAGGCCGTGTCCGCACAGGATGTCAACGTGCTGGCGGAGCTCCCGTCGCGCGAGGTCATGCTCAGCCAGTTCGCCGGGATGCTGCAGGCCCCGCTCGTCAAGACCGCAGGTCTGCTCCAGGCACTCCCGCGCAACATGGCGTACGGCTTGAAGGCGCTCGTCGACCAGAAGTCGGCCTAGCACCGGATTCCTTCACCACAGGGGCACCGCGCCCCGTATCCCACAACCAACACAGTTCAACAACAGAAACAACACACACAAGGAGACAGTGCAATGGCACTCACCAAGGAAGACATCCTCGAGGGCATCGCAGCCCTCACCGTCATCGAGCTGAAGGAGCTCCTCGACGCGTTCGAGGAGAAGTTCGGCGTCACCGCAGCGGCCCCGGCCGCGGTCGCGATGGTCGCCCCCGCAGGCGCAGGCGGCGGAGCAGCAGCGGCAGAGGACGAGAAGGACGAGTTCGACGTCATCCTCACCGACGGCGGCGCCCAGAAGATCGGCGTCATCAAGGTCGTGCGCGAGCTCACCAGCCTCGGCCTCAAGGAAGCCAAGGACCTCGTGGACGGCGCCCCGAAGCCCGTGCTCGAGAAGGTCAGCAAGGACGACGCCGAGAAGGCCAAGGCCAAGCTCGTCGAGGCCGGCGCCAGCGTCGAGCTGAAGTGACCCGGGCGGCCCCGGTGGCCGCCCCCAGTGACCGAGCGGGGTCCGTTCCCATGTGGGGGCGGGCCCCGTCGGCGTTCCCGGGTGCTTGACGCACCCCCGGCCGGGGGCCGAACGTCCCCCCCTCAGGCGGGTCTCCGGGTGTCCGGAAGGCCTGTTTCCCCGTTGTCCCGGCCGGGTTCGACCCGATAGCGTTGCAAGTTGCCGTGTCTTGCCCCTCCTGGTTCCCCGTTGCCCAAAATCACGCCGGGTTCCCGTGGGGTCAGAACACAGCCTCGCGCCGAACCCAAACCCAGGAGTGATCGTGGCTTCTCGTTCCCTGTCCCATGACCGCTATTCGTTCGCGAACCTCGTCGAGCAACTGGAGCTCCCGGATCTCATCGCAGTGCAGCGTGAGTCGTTCGAGTGGTTCATGGCCGAGGGTCTCGCCGAGGCGTTCCGCGACATCTCGCCGATCACCGACTACTCAGGCGACCTGAAGCTCGAGCTCGAGTTCGACCCCACCGACGAGGATCTCTGCCCCGGCCCGAAGTTCACCGAGGCCGAGTGCCGCGAGAAGGAGATGACCTTCGCGACACCGGTGTTCGTGCGCGCCGTGTTCTCGAACCGCAACACCGGTGAGATCAAGGAGCAGGTCGTCTTCATGGGCGACTTCCCGAAGATGACCGACAAGGGGACGTTCATCATCAACGGAACCGAGCGCGTCGTGGTGTCGCAGCTCGTCCGTTCGCCCGGTGTCATCTTCGAGCCGGGCGAGCGCTACCGCCTGCGCAACCTCTCCAAGCACCAGCTCGTCAAGGGCACCGTGCACCCGTACCGCGGCGAGTGGCTCGAGTTCGACGTCGAGCACAAGCCCGGCAAGGACGTCACCGCCGGCTGCCGCGTGGCACGCAAGCGCCGCATGAGCGTGTTCACGCTGCTGCGCGCGCTCGGCTTCGACGAGGAGAACGCACCCGGATTCCTCCAGAGCTTTGTCGACCACTTCGACTTCCTCGAGGGGCAGTGGGAGAAGGAGCGCAACGTCGCCGCCACGCGCGACGAGGCGCTCCAGGAGATCTACAAGCGGGCACGACCCGGTGAGCCCGTGAACTCGGAGTCCGCCCGCGCGTACTTCGAGGGCGCGTTCTTCGAGAGCCGTCGCTACGACCTCAGCCGCGTCGGTCGCTACAAGCTCAACCGCAAGCTCGGGTCCGAGGTCGAGAAGCTCACGAAACTCTTCAAGCTGCGCCCCGACCAGCTCGATCTCCCCACCGACAACCGCGAGGTGCTGACCCGCTGCGAGGTTCTCGCCGCCGTGTCGTACATGCTGCACCTCGTCAACCAGTCGCCGGGCTACCGCCTGGACGACCAGGACCACTTCGCCAACCGCCGCATCCGTTCCGTGGGTGAGCTCATCCAGAACCAGGTGCGCACCGGTCTGTCGCGCATGGAGAGGGTGGTGCGCGAGCGCATGACCACCCAGGACGTCGAGGCCATCACGCCCCAGACGCTCATCAACATCAGGCCCGTGGTCGCTGCGATCAAGGAGTTCTTCGGCACCTCGCAGCTGTCGCAGTTCATGGACCAGGTGAACCCCCTGTCCGGCCTCACCCATCGTCGCCGCCTGAACGCGCTCGGACCGGGTGGTCTGAGCCGCGAGCGCGCCGGTTTCGAGGTGCGCGACGTGCACTTCTCGCACTACGGCCGGATCTGCCCGATCGAGACCCCGGAAGGTCCGAACATCGGTCTCATCGGTGCGCTGTCCACCTACGCGCGCGTCAACTCGTTCGGCTTCATCGAGAGCCCGTACCGCCGCGTGAAGAACGGCAAGGTCACGAACGAGATCGTGTACATGGCCGCCGACGAGGAGGAGAACTACGTCGTCGCCCAGGCCAACACGCCGATCAACAAGGACGGCACCTTCCGTGACGCCCGCGTGCTCGTGCGCCGCTCGCCGCAGGCGGCGACCCTGGAGGACCTCCGCAAGATGCTGGAGGCCGAGAGCTTCTTCGGTGCCACCACGGACATCGCGTACGTGTCGCCCGAGGAGGTCGACTTCATTGACGTGTCGCCGAAGCAGATCGTGTCGGTGGCAACCGCACTGATCCCGTTCCTCGAGCACGACGACGCAAACCGCGCGCTCATGGGTGCAAACATGCAGCGCCAGGCTGTTCCGCTGGTCCGTGCCGAGGCCCCCTACGTGGGCACCGGCATCGAGGCCCGTGCCGCACGCGACGGCGCCGACGTCATCCTCGCGGAGGCCGACGGTGAGGTCGCCGAGATCACCGGCGAGGCGATCTTCATGAAGTACGCCGGCCAGGCGAAGCGCGCCGAGCACAAGCTCATGAAGTTCAACCGTTCCAACCAGGACACCTGCATCAACCAGACGGTGCGCGTGACCGAGGGCCAGACCGTGAGGAAGGGCGACCTCCTCGCCGACGGACCCAGCACCGACGCGGGCGAGCTCGCGCTCGGCAAGAACCTTCTGGTCGCACTGATGCCGTGGGAGGGCTACAACTTCGAGGACGCCATCATCCTCAGCGAGCGTCTCGTGAAGGACGACGTGCTGACGTCGATCCACATCCACGAGAAGGAGGTCGACGCGCGCGACACCAAGCTCGGCCCGGAGGAGATCAGCCGCGACATCCCGAACCTGTCGGAGGACATCGTCCGCGACCTCGACGAGTTCGGCATCATCCGCGTCGGCGCGGAGGTCGGCCCCGGCGACGTGCTCGTCGGCAAGGTCACCCCGAAGGGCGAGACCGAGCTCACGCCCGAGGAGCGCCTGCTGCGTGCGATCTTCGGTGAGAAGGCACGTGAGGTGCGCGACACCTCGCTGAAGGTGCCCCACGGCGAGGGCGGCAAGGTCATCGACGTGAAGGTGTTCTCCCGCGAGAACGGCGACGAACTGCCGCCGGGCGTGAACCAGCTCGTGAAGGTGTTCATCGCGCAGAAGCGCAAGATCTCCGTCGGCGACAAGCTGGCGGGCCGTCACGGCAACAAGGGCGTCATCTCGAAGATCCTGCCCGTCGAGGACATGCCGTACCTCGAGGACGGGACCCCGGTCGACATCATCCTGAACCCGCTCGGCGTGCCGAGCCGCATGAACGTGGGCCAGGTCCTCGAGGCGCACCTCGGCTACGCCGCAAGGTGGGGCTGGACCGACCCGAAGACCGGCAAGAGTGTCGGTGCGGCGCCCGTGCGCGGCACCGAGACGAAGACCCGTCCGTCCACCGAGCCCTCCACTTTCATCTCGACGCCCGTGTTCGACGGCGCGCACTGGGACGAGGAGGAGGCAGCGGGCGACCACCCGACCATCAAGACCATCCTCGGCAACCTGAACGCCGAGAGTGCGGACGGCAAGCGCCTCATCCAGCAGACGGGCAAGACCGAGCTGTACAACGGCCGCACGGGGGAGAAGTACGACAACCCGATCACCGTGGGGTACATGTACATCCTGAAGCTGCACCACCTCGTGGACGACAAGATCCACGCGCGCAGCACGGGCCCGTACAGCATGATCACCCAGCAGCCCCTCGGCGGAAAGGCCCAGTTCGGCGGCCAGCGCTTCGGCGAGATGGAGGTCTGGGCCCTCGAGGC
>JBMUAQ010000077.1:0-10487 GCA_049454855.1 Ilumatobacteraceae bacterium | reverse complement strand
CCGCATCGAGATCTACACGCCCGAGGCGAGACGCAGGTACGGCTACTACGTGCTGCCGTTCCTTCTGGACGACAGACTGGTCGCGCGCGTCGACCTGAAGGCCGACCGTCACCGGGGCGTGCTCATGGTGCCCGGTGCGTTCTCCGAGCACGACACCGACACGCCGAGGGTGGCCGACGAGCTCGCGCACGAACTTGTGCTGATGTCGCGGTGGCTCGGGCTCGACAGCGTGGAGGTGGGCCGCAGGGGTGACCTTGATGCGCCGCTCAGGAAGCGGGTTGCTGCGGTTCGTTGACCGCCGACGCCCAGCGGATCGCGCGCGCCACGAGCACGCCCACCGGCCGGGCAACCAGTCGGTCGGCGAGCGGCAACCAGGGAAGCCGCAGCTCGGCGCGGGCCCATGCCGGCAGCGTTGCGATGGCGGCCGAGGCGATCAGCATGTACGGCACGCGCGCCGCGGCATCGAGCGGCGGCTCGAGCAGCAGGTAGCGCGCGGCATCACGCGACTGCGGCGAGCTGCGCAGTTCGGGCCTGAACATCGTGAGCTGGTCGTGCAGTCCGCGCACCGACAACGGGGGAGCAGGCACGCCCAGCTTGTGTGCGATGCGGGCCATTCCCGCCACGTAGCCGTCCGCCTCGTGCGGTGCGAGACGCCCGGCACCGTAGGCCTGGTAGGCGACGAGGAAACTGTCGATCTCCGCCACGTGCACCCAGCGCAGCAGGTGCGGGTCATCGGCCGAGTACGGGGTGCCGTCCGCGGTGACGCCGTGGACCCTCGAGTGCACCGCACGCACTGCGTCCACTGCATGCTGTGCGAGTTCGGCCGGGCCGAAAGTGGTGGCGGCAAGGAACTCGGCAGTGCGCTGCAGCCGCCCCCACGGGTCGTTGCGGTAATCACTGTGTTCGGCAACGCCGGCCATGGCGAGCGGGTGGAGCGACTGCAGGAGCAGCGCGCGCATTCCGCCGATGAACATCGACGCGTCGGAGTGAACAGTGCGAACGGGGCTGTTGTCGGGGAACCAGCGCTCGCCCGGGGCAAGCATCACGCGGGCCTGCTTGTCGTCGGCGTCGGGTCCGATGACCCTGCTGCGCAGTGCCCCCGCGAGCGCGGCACGCACCTGCTCCACCCTGTCGGCGATGTCGGGCAGCAGAGTCGTCACGGGGCCAGCGTACGAACCGAACCCCACGGTGCCCCACTACGCTTCTCCCATGGCCGACAACGGGTCCGCAGACGCGGCGGGGCGCATGCCGCGCTGGGTCCCGAGGGCGGTGGTGCTGTTCTGGCTGGGGGCGCTCGGTGCCCTCGTCACCCGGCACCTCTTCAACAGGCTCAGCGATTTCCTCGTGTTGCTGTTGCTCGCCCTCTTCATCGCGCTGGCGATGGAACCCGGGGTGAACAATCTGGAGGAGCGAGGCTGGCAGCGCGGCCGCGCCACGGTGTCGATCCTTCTCGCGGTTGTGGTGGGGGCCCTGGTGTTCGTCGGTGTGGTGGGCACGCTCGTGGGCCAGCAGCTGGCCGACCTCGCCCGCAACTCGTCCACCTACGTGAACGACACGGTGAAGTTCGTGAACGACACGTTCAACACGAACATCGACCCCGCCGAGGTCAACGCGCGCATCTCCGACCCGGACGGTGCCGTGCAGAAGTTCATCGACAGCCAGCAGGACCGCGTGTTCAACCTCTCGGTGCAGGCACTGAACGTGCTGTTCCAGAGCTTCACCGTGCTGCTGTTCTCGTTCTACATCGTGGCTGACGGCCCGAGGCTGCGGCGGTCCATCTGCTCGCGTCTGCCCGCCGAGCGCCAGCGCCGTGTGCTCGACACATGGAACCTCGCCATCACGAAGACCGGCGGCTACCTGTACTCGCGTCTCCTTCTCGCCGGCCTGTCGGCGTTCTTCCACTGGATCGCGCTCCAGGCGATCGGCACCCCTGCCCCGATCGCGATGGCACTGTGGGTGGGTCTGGTGTCGCAGTTCCTCCCCGTCATCGGCACCTACATCGCCGGTGTGCTGCCGGGCCTGCTCACGTTCCTCGACTCGCCCGGCCGTGCGCTCGTGGTGGTCGGTTTCATCCTCGTGTACCAGCAGGTGGAGAACTACCTCTTCGCGCCGCGCATCACCGCGCGCACGATGGAGCTGCACGCTGCGCTCGCGTTCGGCTCCGCACTCGTGGGTGGTGCGGTGCTCGGGCCGGTGGGTGCGATCCTCGGCCTCCCGTTCGCCGCGATGGTGCAGGGCATCGCGTCAGCCGAGGGCGAGAGGCACGACGTGATCGACGACCCGCTCGTGCGGGTGGCCGGAAGGAAGAAGAAGGGCAAACGGGCGAAGGACACCGGCGCGTGACCGGGGTGAACCCCGCACAGTTCCGGCCGGTGGCGGTGATCGACCGCAACGGCGTGGACGAGAGCGTGCACTTCGGCGCCGTGGTGTGCCTGGGACGCGACGGCGGGGTCGAGTTCGCCATCGGCGACCCGTCGGTGCACGTGTACCCGAGATCGTCGACGAAGCCGCTGCAGGCACTCGCCATGGTGCGCGCGGGTCTCACGCTCCCGCCGGAACTGCTGGCCCTGGTGTGCGCCAGCCACAACGGCGAGAAGGTTCACCTTGATGCCGCACGCGCGATCCTCGCGACAGCAGGTCTCGACGAGTCGGTGCTGCGCAACACCGCGTCGTGGCCGCTGCACGAGCAGTCGATGCACGAGGCACTGAGGTCGGGAACCCCGAAGTCGTCCCTGCAGATGAACTGCAGCGGCAAGCACTCGGGGATGGTGGTCACCTGCATGCTGAACGGTTGGGACACCGGCACGTATCTGGAGCAGACCCATCCGTTGCAGCAGCTCATCACCGACACCGTGCTCGACGCATGCGGGGAGCCCGCATCGTCGATCGGCACCGATGGATGCGGTGCACCGGCACACGTGGTGAGCCTTCTCGGTCTCGCGCGTGCGTTCCGCAACATCGCCACCGGTGCGATGGGGGATTCCGGCACGCAGGTACACCGTGCGATGTCGGGTCACAGCCACATGGTGGGCGGCACCGGCCGCGACGTGACGGCCATCTGCACCGCAGTGCCGGGGCTGATGGCAAAGGACGGTGCGGAGTCGGTGTACGGCGCGGCACTGCCCGACGGTCGTGCGGTGGCGCTGAAACTGTCGGACGGTTCCTCGCGCGGCATGGCGACCGTGCTGCTGGCGGCCCTGCGCACTCTCGGCGTGGACGTGTCGGCCGTGCCGGACACGGTGGCCGAGGTGGCGTACGGCCACGGGAAACCGGTGGGCCGCGTGAGAGCAATCGGCTTCGACTGAGATGACATCGATTCCCTTCGTCCCCCGCATCGACGGTGCAGCCCACGGCGTGTGCGATCAGATGTCACCGCTCGTGCAGCGGATCATCTGTGCGAACCCCGGCAAGTTCACCTACATGGGCACCGGCACCTACATCGTCGGCGGACGGCAGTGCGTGGTGATCGACCCCGGCCCGCGCATGGACACCCATCGCGACGCAATCGCCGCCGCCGTTGCCGGCCGCGAGGTGGTGGGCATCGTGGTCACGCACTGCCACGGCGACCACTCGCCGCTCTCGGCATGGTTGAAGGAGGAGACCGGGGCGCCCACGTACGCGATCGGCCCGCACCGGATGTTCCCGGACTGGGTGGAAGAGGACGACCACGACCCGAGCGAGGAGGAGGGCGAACCCGAACTCTCGGAGGAGGAGAAGGAGGGACTGGACGTCGACTTCAGGCCCGACATCACGGTGACCGACGGCGAGACCTTCCTGCGCACCGGTGAGTTCTCGATGACCGCGGTGCACACCCCGGGGCACACCTCGAACCACCTCTGCGTGGCGGTGCCCGAGGAGTCCACCCTGTTCACCGGTGACCACGTGATGGGCTGGAGCACCACGGTGGTGTCCCCTCCGGACGGTGACATGGCGGCGTACTTCGACAGCCTGCGGAAGGTGGCCGGCCGCCACGATGCGTTGCTGAGGCCCACCCACGGTGGACCGGTGACCGACCCCGCCCCGTTCCTGGCCGCGCTGCTCGCCCACAGGGTGGACCGCGAGAACCAGGTGATGGCGCAGCTGCACTCGGGTGCGCGGACGATCCCGGCGATGGTGAAGGTGATGTACGCCGATGTGCACAGGCGTCTCCACCGGCCCGCGCGCAGGAGCGTGTGGGCCCACATGATCAAGCTGCATGCGGAGGGCAGGGTGCGCACCGTCGACGGTGGCCCGGCCCGCCTGCTGGCCGAGTACGAGCCGGTCTGATCAGCCGACGGCGCCGTCGGGCAGCGTGCGCGGGTCGAACAGTACGAAGAAGTCCTTCTCGTAACCCTTCAGGAACCTCTGTGGGTCACCCATCCGCACGTCGAGCGGCCGCCCGTAACGGTTGCGGGTGCCGAAGCCCGAGTACGTGCTGAAGTGCGGCCAGTTGCCGTTGATGTCGAGCTGCATGCCGGTGTCGCAACCGAGCAGCAGCATCAGACGCGCGAAGAGGTCGATGTTCACGTCGTTCGCCGCCACGAACATGGTGGAGCCGTCGGTGCGCCGGCACAGCCCGCTGCGGTAGGTGTACTTCTTGTCGCCGAAGTCGGTGCCCCAGTCGGTCCACTTGTGGTCCTGCCACGTTGCGGCACCGTTCTTCACCAGCGGCGGGAGATTCTGGCGCAGCGACACCCAGTTGCCGGATGAGTCCATACCCTCGCCCCACACGCCGACGTGCAGTGTGCCCGATGAATCGATGCCCACGGTGGCGCGGCCGCGCTTCATCTTCCGCACGGTGACACCCTCGGTCACGTAGCCACCGGGGTCATGCTCGAACCGGAAGCCCCCGTTGAACGCCGCCACCAGGCTGCGCAGCGCGGCCGGGGGAACCTTCTCCCAGTTCCTCCACTCACCCCTGCCGGGGATGTCGGGCCCGTTGAACATCGCCGCACGCAGGCGTGTCTGGTCGAACACTGCTGCGGTGGCAACGACGCTGCCGTACTTCCCGAACGGGCGCATCGACGTTCCCCACACCACCGGCCGCCTCGACTTTCCGAGCGTGAAGAGCACCCGCCACTTGCCTTCGCCACGCAGTGCGGGTGTGATCACGGGTGCCACATCCCCGGGCGGCGGCAGGGTGGTGCTGGAGGTGGTGGTCGTCTCGCCCGGGAGGGTGGACACCGTGGTGGTGCTCCCCGGAACCGTGGTGCCGGCAGGAACCGTGGTCACCGTTGTGGTCGTTGCTGCGACCGTGTCCGGAGTCGTGTCGGGTACGGAATCAGGAACGGAATCAGGCACGGAGTCGGGCACCTCCGCGAGTGCCAGCGAGGACGCCGGGGCCGCCGCCGGAGGGTCGTTCAGCATCACCGACTCCAGCCAGTCGACGACGGTTCCCATCCCCTTGTTGCGGGCCCATGTGGCCACGTTCTGCTGCAGTCCGTACCCGGGGTGCGCCAGCACGTGGCGCACAATCGAGAACGAGGTGACGGCAACGAACAGGAGCACACCGCCGAGCAGCAGCCGCAGGGCCCGTCGTCTCGTTGTCATCGTGGCAGCGGCGTCAGACTGCCGACAGCTCCGACTCGAGCAGGTCGAGGCCGAGGTTCCCGAGCTTCAGGGCGCGGTCGTGCCATGCGGCGATGTCGAACGATGCACCGCCGCGGCGCCTCGCGTCGTCGCGCAGCCGCAGCCACACCCGCTCGCCGAGTTTGTAGCTGATGGCCTGGCCCGGCCAGCCGAGGTACCGCAGGATCTCGGAACGGTTGAACTCGTCGTCGCTGCTGGAGCGCGCACTCATGAACTCGAGCATGAGGTCGGGGTTCCACTTCTCGCCGGGGTGCCATTTCGACGACGCCGGGATCGCGAAGCCGCAGTGGATGCCGAGGTCGACCACCACGCGCGCCGCACGGAATGCCTGCGCGTACAGGTACCCGAGCCTGTAGTCGGGGTTCTCGAGGAAACCGAACTCGTCCATGAGGCGCTCGGCATACAGTGCCCAACCCTCGCCGTGGCCGCTGTTGAAGAAGATCCGCTGCACGCGCGAGAGGCGATCCTTCTCGATGACGGCGGTGGCGCACTGCAGATGGTGGCCGGGCACGCCCTCGTGGTACGCGGTGGTGGGTTCACCCCAGCGCGGGAACGCGGTGCGCCCGTTCGCGGGGTACCACGTGCGCCCGGGCCGCGAGAGGTCCTCGCTGGGGCTCGTGTAGTACATCGCCGCCGCGCCGCCGGGGGGCGAGATCATCGCCTCCACGGTGCGGATGCGCGGGTCGATCCTGAAGTGCCCGTCGGAGATGAGAAACGACATCGCCTCGTCCATGAGGCCCTGCAGCCAGTCACGCAGGTTGTCCTCGCCGTCCACCATGCGTGCGGGGTCGGTGTCGAGGAGATGTCGAACCTCGGCCGGTGACGCCCCGGGGAGGATCAGCTCACCGCAGCGGCGGATCTCCTCGTCGAGACGCATGGTCTCCTCCCAGCCCCATTCGTACGCCTCGCGCGGGTCGATCACCGCGCCGAGGAACTTGCGGCGTGCAGCGGCGTGTGCCTCCTCGCCGCAGCCGTCGGACTCCCGTGCCGCGGGTGCATACGTGTCGCGCAGGAACACCGCGGTCTCGCGCATGGCAGCGGCACACCCGGCCGCCAGGGTGCGCAGCTGTTCCGCCGGTGCCCCCGGGACAGAGGCCGCGCCATCCACGAACGTGGTGAAGAAGCCCGGCTGTGCCGGGCTGCCCGCGAACTCGTCCAGCTGGCCCGCAGAGGCGAGTGCCTGGCGGCGGGAGGTGACGACACCCCGGTCGATGCCGAGCTGCCACGACTCACGCATCCCCGCGAACGCGGCGGGCACCTGCGACATGCGGCCCGCGATGTTCTGCCAGTGCTCGGCGGTCTCCGTGGGCATGAGGTCGAAGATGGACCGTGCCTCCTCGACGTCGCCGGCGATGATGCGGATGGCGCGCAGGTGCTCGCCGGTGCCGTGGGCCTCGATGTCGGCCTGAAGGTTCTCGCGCAGGACGCCCGCAGCGAGGCGGTCGTCCGCGTTGGTGACCGGCAGACGGTCCAGCGCGGCGAGCGTGCGCACGTTGTGCTCGTGGCGCGCATCGTGACCCGCGGGCGAGAAGTCGTTCATGAGGTGGTCGAAGCCCGGCACACCGAGGTAGGTGGCACTGATGGGGCTGAGGGGGAGCCCGTCGGTGATGAAGCTGTCGGACAGCCCGAAGATCTCTGATGGCATGCGCGACAGACTAGGCGCAGGCTCAGCGGGTGCTCTTGTCGCGCAGGTGGCGGCCGATGAACGCCACCACCACCTCCTGTCGCTCGTTGTCGAGGTACATGTAGATGCGCACCAGGTGCTGGCCCCTGCCGCGGCGGAGGTGGGCACCGGCGGTCACCTTCCGGCCGTGCCACTCGATCACGTAGTCGGAGGAGAACTTCTGCTCCGCGTTGTCGCCGACGCCGGGCACGAAGTCGAGACCCATCTGGCGGCACATCAGCTTGAACGAGTCACCCACGATCTCGCCCGACTGCCATGCGCGCGCCACGTTGTTCAGGCGCACGAGGTCGCGCAGGACGGACTCCGGGTCGGGGCCCTCGAGTTGCTCGCCGGACCTGATGGCACGGTCGTGGAAGAAGAGGTGCGGGCAGTGCATCCGGGCGAGCCGCATGGCCTCGCGCATGTTCGGGACCTTCCCCATGCCGCCGGCCTGGGCTCCCTGTATCTCCAGGTTCACGGCGCGCAGCACCCACTCGTCGAGCTGGTCGCCCTTGCGCTGCAATGCCGCCTTCTGCTCGGCGATGATGCGGTCGGCATCCGCACGGGACGCCTCGAGTGCGTTCACCTGTGACTCCAGGTACTCGATGTACGCCGCGGCGTCCTCCTCTGATTCCCCGTCCTCGTCAGCCGGTTCGAGGTCCTCGTGCTCCTCCGACTCGTCGGTGTCGTCGTCCACGAACTCGTCGTCGAACTCGCTGCGCGGCGGCGGAGGGACGCGCGGCGCCGCCACCGAACGTGCCGCCGACTCCGCCACGAGTGCGACGAGACGTTCCCACTCGCGGCGCACCGAACCGGGCGGCAGCTCGCGCACGCGCAGCATCTCCGGTTCGTGGCGACCGGGCCACACCACCATCACCGTTCCCGGGCCGATCAACGTGAGACCGAAGAGCGCCACGAACCGGTCGGTTGCAGTCTTGGTGGTCACCTGGTGGACATGGGCGAGGCCCACGAGGTCGGACGCACCGACAGACGTGACCGGGGGCGCGGAACCGGAGCCGAGGAACTCCACCACCACCGGGAGGCGGCGGCTCTTCACCTCGAGCAGGGCGATGAGTTCCTCCGCCTCGAGTGCGGTCGACACCGCGCGCGGTTTCGTGGAGATCGAGTAGTTGGCATCCGTGGCGGGCATGCGGTCGAGCACCCGCCCCACGAGCTCGGTGAGTCGCCGCGGCGGCAGGCCGCCGGTGCGCAGGGGCACCACCTTCGTTCCCGAGGGGCTGGTGAAACTGCGCAGGTCGAACCACAGGTGGCTGCCCACCATGTACACGGTGACCGCGATGGTCTCGACGTGCTGGCCGAGGGGGTGCGCGTCGGTGATGGTGACCCTGTACACGAGGTCGGCCCGCGACCTCACGGTCATGCCGGGGCCGCGCTGGTCGACGGGGAACATGCGCACCAGCCACTCATCGACGGTGTCGACCACGGCCAGTCGGTCGGCCTCGGTGCAGTCGACCGCATCCAGGGACACGGCGTAGGTGGTGATCACGTCCCGGCCCCGGGGCGACGTTCAGCGGTACGGCTTGAGGGCCTCGTGGATCCTGGCGAGGAGGGAAGTGACCGAGGCTGCGTCATCGTGGTCGAGTGTAAGCAGGCGGTCGAAAGCGGCCGACTCGAAATCGAAGTCGGGATGCAGGCGGTACCGGGGACCCGTGGGCGGGAGGCTCTCCGGCGATCTCAGGGTGGCGGAACTGTCGGTCTCGCGGTCGATCCAGGCCTGGGCGGCGGACCCCATGGCCTCCACCGTCCAGCCCCTCTCGAGGGTCACCGTGATGGGGTTGTCGTCCCGGGGGAGACCCTCCACCACGAGGTGGTCGGGGGCGCGGTCGACCGGGATCTGCATGCGCACGATTGGCCCCGAGTGGTCGCGGTGGGTCACCTTCACCACCACGGCATCATGCGGCACCGGCAGCACGAGGATGTCGTCACGCAGGGCATCGGAGGTGTCGTACTGCTCGGGTGTGACCACCTCCCATACCCATGGACGACCGCCGGTGTCGACGGCAGGGACCTGCATGCCCGCCCATGCGACGGGAAGGCCGGGCACCGAGACACGCTTCCACGAGACCGGGCACGACAGCCGCGAGAAAGAATCGCGAATGCCGTCGACGAGTTGCACGCTGTCGATAGTGGCCTGTGCACCCGGCCCAATGGTGGATACCCACGTCCGGGTGTGTCCGGTGACGGGTGACCGAATCATGCGGTGGGATACTTCCGTCATGCCGACCTTCACGCACGACGGATGCGACTTCCACTACGAGATCCGTGGCGACGGTCCCCGCGTCCTCCTCTTCAACGGCTCGGGGGCATCCATCGAGACGAGTGCACCGTTGGTGAACGCACTCGCGAAGACGGCCATGGTGCTGGTGCACGACCAGCGTGGACTCGGCCGCACGTCGGTCCCGCCGGGGCCGTACACGATGGCGGGGTACGCCGCCGACGGCAGGGCACTGCTCGACCATGTGGGTTGGGACTCCTGCACCGTGGTGGGGATCAGCTTCGGCGGCATGGTCGCCCAGGAGTTTGCGGTCACATGGCCGGGTGCTGTGGAAAAGATGGTGTTGATGTGCACATCCGCCGGTGGTGATGCGGGCTCCTCGTACCCGCTGCACGAGTTGCTCGATCTTCCCGCCGACGAGGCGTTCGACGCGCGGTTGCGCCTGTCGGACTCGCGCTTCGCCGATGCGCAGTGGGTCGAGTCGCGGCCGGTGGAGTCGGCAATCGTCGAGGGGATGAGGGCGGCCGCCGCGGCAGCGGGGTCGAAGCCACCGGAGCGCCTGCGCGGCGAGCGTCTGCAACTGGAGGCGAGGTTGCACCACGACGTTGCCGGTCGGTTGCATGCGGTGACCGCACCGGTGCTGGTGATGGCGGGCCGGTTCGACGGCATCGCCCCGCCGGCGAACTCGGAGGCGATCGCGCGGCTCCTTCCCGATGCGGTGATGAGCGTGTACGAGGGCGGTCACGTGTTCTCGGCGCAGGACCGCAGGGCAATCGAGGACATCCGCCGGTTCCTCGCTTCCGGGGTGCGCCCGGACTAGCCGAGCGACACGGTTGCGGTCACGGTGCCCGCACGCTCGTGGGAGGCCGTGACGGTCACCGTCGTGCCGGCACCGGCCCGCACCACCCACGAGTGCAGGTGCCGGTCGGGGGTCCCGTCGTTGCGCATGCCGCCGGTGAGACGCTGAGCAGACCTGCCGGCGAGGTTGCCGAACGTCGCCCCCGCGGGCGACCCCACCGG
>JBMUAQ010000076.1:0-10686 GCA_049454855.1 Ilumatobacteraceae bacterium | reverse complement strand
GAACAGGGTTGCCGACATCATGTCGACCAGACGGGCGCACCGACGTGTGCTGAGGGGCCTGCGCAACCCGGGACATGCGCTCCGTGCCGTGCGGAGGATCCTGACGGGGCGCAGGTGACCCCGGGGGAACTGCTCGGCGCACATCCCGGGGCGCGTCTGCTCACGGTTGATCTGTTCGACACCCTGGTCACCCGCTCGGTTGCCCAGCCTACCCACGTGTTCGCGTTGATGGAGCGCGAGCTCACGGCGCGCGACGGCACGAGATGGGCAGGCTTCGCAGCGGCGCGCGTGCGCGCGGAGAGGCGCGCGCGGCACGCGATGACCGCGGTGTCGGAGCACGCTGACGTGACCATCGCGGATGTGATGCGCGAGCTTGCGGGCGTGCTGATGCTCTCGCCCGTTGACAGACAGATGCTCGTGCAGCTCGAGATGGACACCGAGGTGTCGGTCACGCGACCGGTCGGTTTCGGGGTGGCACTCGTCAACGAGGCCCGTCGACGTGGTCTGCCGGTGATGGTGGTCAGTGACCACTACATGCCCTCGTCACACCTCGTGAACGTTGTCCGGGCGGCCGGTCTCGACATCCCCCAGGGCGACATCGTCGTGAGTTGTGAGCACGGCGCGATGAAGCACGACGGCTCGTTGTGGCCCGTGGTGCTGGAGAGGACCGGCGTTGCGCCCGGCGAGATCCTCCACATCGGCGACCTGCACGATGCGGACGGCTCCGTTCCGGGCAGGCTCGGCATCGCCACCCACGTGGAGCCCGCGATGAGGGTGTCGCACCGTGAGCCGCTCAACACCGCGCCGTCCGTGCTCCCTTTGTCGTTCATGGAGGCGGCCAACCGAGATGCGAGAGTCGATGCGGCAGGGAGCCTCGCAACCGGGGCGCTTGCTCTCGTGGTTGCTGGGCAGGTGTTGGATGCCATCGGTGCAGTGCAGGAGACCGGGGCGGTGGGAGTGCACTACACGTCGCGCGACGGCTGGCTGGCGCACCGCACGCACGAACTGGTCCGCACGCAGATGACCGGCATTCCACCGTGCACCTACACGGCGGTGTCGCGTTCGGTCACGTGGCGCGCCTCGCTGGAACGGATGGACGAGGCGGCGGCGGTGCGGTTCGTGGGCGATGACGAACGGCTCTCGCCGGTGCGCCTGGGGGAGCGGTTCGGGTGCGCGCTCGCCGTTCCCGACGGCGTGGCGGTTGACCAGCCGATGGATGCACGGGCGGCACGGACACTTCTCGTGGCCAACGCATCCACGATCGAGACCGCATGCCGCGAACTTCGGGGTCGTTACGTGGGCTACCTGCGTGCACAGGGATTGATGGATCCCGGGCACCACGTGCTGGTGGATCTCGGGTGGTCCGGCTCGGTGGTGGCAGGCCTCGCCGGGATCATCTCGGCAGAGTCGGCCGGCGCCGCAACGAGTGAGGGACGTTTTGTCGCCCTGTACTGGGATGCCACGCCGCAGCGCCGGAGGATCCCGTTGCACGGCCTCGCATGTGATGACCTGCGGCCGCTGGCCGACAACATGCGGCTGCTCGGGGTGATCCGCCTGTTCGAGGCACTCCTCACCGCTCCGCACGGAACTGTCGAGGACATCAGGCTCGGCGAAGCGGTGTTCGGTGACGGAGTCGTCCCGGTGCTGAACGGCTGCGACTGGGGCGACCTTGCCGATGCGGTGGTTGCGACCGCCGCGGACATCGTGCTGGGTCGCCACCCCAAGGTTTCCCCGGGGGACGTGACCGGGGAGGTCGTGTGGGCCGCGATGATGCAGGTGGGTCACACCCCGACGGAACGGGAGGTCCGGCTTCTCTCCTGCGTTCGTCACGAGACGTCTGTCGACCACAGGGGAGAGGGGAACCTGATCGTCGCCCCGGCAGAGGACGATGCCGCGCCTGCTGTCGACACGGTGTACGACCGTCTGCTCAGACACCACTGGTTGCAGGGGTCACTCGAGTCGTGGGCGGCTCTTGACCCGGTCGCGACAGTCGTTCACTCCGTGAGACAACACCAGCACTGGACCGAGCGCGTGTGGGTGCAGGGTTGATCGTTGACCTGCAGCTGAACCAGGGAGCGGCCGACTGGCCGCGCATGCGCGAGGCAGTTCTCGCCGCCGAGGAGGCCGGGTTCTCCACGCTGTGGAACCTCGACCACTTCTCGGGTGCCATGTTCGGCGCGGATTCCATGAGCGAGTGCTTCACGTCGCTCGGTGCGTGGGCGGCGGTGACGCGCACGATCGGCCTCGGCACCCTCGTGGTGAACGCCGTCAACCGGTCGGCCGGGTTGCTTGCACACAGCGCAGCCACCGTGCAGCAGGTGTCCGGGGGCCGGTTCACCCTCGGCATCGGCGCCGGAGCGGCTCCCGGCTCGAAGTGGGCGGCCGAGCATGACGCGCTCGGCACGCGGCTCCTGCCGACGATGACCGAACGGCACCGTCACCTGGCCGACACCGTCGCGGAGGTCCGTCGCATCCTCTCGCCGCGACGAGGCAACGAGTTCGACGGGTTCCCGACGCTTGCGGAGCCGCTGCCGGTCGTGGTCGGCGCGAACAGCACGGAACTCGCGCGCTGGGCGGGGGAGAACTGTGACGGTGTGAACGTGGGCCACTGGAACCCGCAGCGAGCAGGGATCATCGCGGCCGCACGGGAGGCTGCGGTCGGGCGAGCGTTCGATGCGTCGGTGTGGGATGCGTTCTCGCCCGAACTGTGCGACCGCGGCCATCCCCGTGCCGCGGAGCACACGTCCATCGGTGCGTCACGCCTGGTGCTCACGGTGACCTCGCCCCCCGACCCTGCCGCCATCGCGTCGTGTGCGCGGTACCTGCGCTGACACGCGCCGTCAGCCGGCCGCGGCGGCGGTCCTGCCGAACACCGGCACATCGTTCTCGTTGCGCCAGCGCCATGCCCGCACGATCACGAAGAACATGAGCGGCACGGTGAAGTAGTTCACGTAGGTCACGGTGGGCTGCGCACTCACCCAGCCGTACGCCGTCCAGGAGCAACAGGCGAGCACCGTCACCATCCACGATGCGATCGAGATGCCGTGGAGGTTCGGCGAGTTCCTCACATGCAGCACCACGGGGATCATCCCGCTGCCGCTCACGACGATCGCCGTCCACCCGACCACGCCCGCCGAGGTGGCGAGACCCGTCGCGAGCAGGAGTGCGGTGGTGAAGGCGTACCAACCGAGGAGGCGCACGGTCATCCTCCCGTGGCGCGCGATCACAGATGCGATCAGCACCTGTGCCACCAGCATCGAGGCGTTGCTGGCCCACACCGACACGATGCCGTCCAGCAGCCCGTAGGCGAGCCACAGCACGGAACCGAGCACCGCGTGCAGTGTGGCGAAGGGGCTGATCCCGTGCGATGTGTCGTGGCGGAAGCACCGCCACACCTGCGGCCAGACGAACGCGATGCTGACGGCAACGCACCAGGCGCCGAGTGCGTCGGCGAAGGTCACTTGCCGACGACGAGGTTCACGGTGCGGCCGGGCACGACGACCGTCTTCACGGGGTCCTTCCCGCCGAGGGCGGCGGTCACCTTCGGGTCCGCCATCGCCACGGCGAGGTGAGCGGCTTCGTCCGCTCCGGCGGGCACGGTGATGCGCGCGCGCACCTTCCCGTTCACCTGCACCGGCACCTCGACGGTGTCGTCCTCGAGCAGGGCCGGGTCGGCCTCGGGGAAAGGTTCGTAGGTGAGCGAGTCCGCATGGCCGAGCCGGGACCACAGTTCCTCGCCGAGGTGTGGGCACAGCGGTGCCACCATGCGGGCGAGCGGCTCCATCACCTCGCGGGGCGAGGTGCCGTGCTCGTTCACGTGCTGGGTGAGTGCGTTGTTGAGCTCGATCAGCTTGGCGATCGCGGTGTTGAACCGTAGGCCGTCCATGTCGGCGTCCACGCCGGCGATGGTGCGGTGCAGGAGCCGGCGGAGACCGTCGGGTGCCGGTGATTCGTCGACAATCGGTTCCCCGGAGTCCTCGTCGACGGCATTGCGCCACAGTCGCTGGGCGAAACGTTGCATGCCCACGACGTCTCGGGTGTTCCACGGGCGGCTGGCATCGAGCGGGCCCATCGACATCTCGTACAGGCGGAACGTGTCGGCGCCGAACTCGTCGTACATCTCGTCGGGGGTGACCACGTTCTTCAGGCTCTTGCCCATCTTGCCGTACTCGCGGGTGACGGGTTCACCGTTCCACTCGTAACGGCCGTCGGTCTCCGTGACCTCGTTGGCGGGCACGGTCTGGCCGCGCTCGTCCCGGAACGCGTACGCCTGGATGTAGCCCTGGTTGAAGAGGCGGTGGAACGGCTCGACACTGCTCACGTGCCCGAGGTCGTGGAGCACCTTGTGCCAGAAGCGCGAGTACAGCAGGTGCAGCACCGCATGCTCCACTCCGCCCACGTACAGGTCGACGCCGCCGGTGTGGCCCTCGCCGCGCGGTCCCATCCAGTACCGCTCGACACCGGCATCGACCATGGCGTCGTCGTTCGTGGGGTCGAGGTAGCGCATCTCGTACCAGCAGGACCCCGCCCACTGCGGCATCACGTTCACCTCGCGCACGTACTCGCGGGGGCCGTCACCGAGGTCGAGAGTGACCCGCATCCAGTCCGCCGCGCGGGCGAGCGGGGGCACGGGGTCACTCACGGAGTCATCGGGGTCGAGCGCGGTCGGCCTGAAGTCGTCGAGCTCCGGCAGGAGCACCGGCAGGAGACCCTCGGGCACGGCATGGGCATGGCCGTCGGTGTCGTACACGATGGGGAAGGGTTCGCCCCAGTACCGCTGTCGCGAGAACAACCAGTCACGAAGCCGGTACGTGACGGTGGCCTTCCCGAGCCCTTCCGCCTCCAGCCACTCGTTCATGCGTGCCTTCGCGTCGGTCACGGACGTCAGTCCGTCCAGTGACACGGAGTCGTTGGAGGAGTTGATGACCGTGCCGTCCCCCACGTAGGCCTCGGGCCAGGTGTCGCAGACGGCGGACGGTTCGATGCCGTGTGCCGCGAACCACGCATCGGGCGGCATCTGCGTGGCCACGACAGGCAGCGAGTACTTCCTCGCGAACTCGAAGTCGCGCGTGTCGCCGCTCGGCACGGCCATGATCGCGCCTGTCCCGTACCCCATCAGCACGTAGTCGGCCACCCACACCGGCACCTGTGCCCCGTTCGCGGGGTTCGTCGCGTACGAACCCGTGAACACCCCGGTCTTCTCGCGGGTGTCGTCCTGGCGGTCGGCGTCGTCCGTCGCCCCCGCGGCGGCAACGTATTCCTCCACCCCGGCGCGACGGTCGGCGGTGGTGAGCGCCGGCACCAGTGGGTGCTCGGGTGAGAGCACCATGAAGGTGGCGCCGAAGAGCGTGTCGGGCCGCGTGGTGAACACGGTGATGATGCCTGCGGGGGAGGAGAAGTCGACCCGGGCGCCCTCGCTGCGGCCGATCCAGTTGCGCTGCATCAACTTGATCGGCTCGGGCCAGTCGAGCCTGTCGAGGTCGTCGAGCAGGCGGTCGGCGTACGCGGTGATGCGCATCATCCACTGCTTCATGTTGCGCTTGAACACCGGGAAGTTCCCGATGTCGCTGCGTCCCTCGGCGGTGACCTCCTCGTTCGCGAGGATCGTCCCGAGCCCCGGGCACCAGTTCACCGGTGCCTCCGACAGGTAGGCGAGACGGTGGGAGTCGAGCAGGTCGGCGCGCTCACCCGGTGCGAGCGCCGACCATGCGCGCCCGTCCGGGGTGGCGCGGGTGCCGGCGGCGAACTCGTTCTCCAGGTCCGCGATCGGGCGTGCCCTGCCGGCCTCCGCGTCGTACCACGAGCCGTGGATCTGCAGGAATATCCATTGCGTCCAGCGGTAGTACTCCTCGTCGGTGGTGCTCACGCTTCGGCGCTGGTCGTGGCCGAGGCCGAGACGCCGGAGCTGACGACGCATGTTCGCCACGTTCTGCTCCGTGTTCACCCTCGGGTGGATGCCGGTGGCGATGGCGTGCTGCTCGGCGGGCAGCCCGAAGGAGTCGTAGCCGAGCGTGTGGAGGACGTTGAAACCCTTCATGCGCTTGAAACGCGAGTACACATCTGTGGCGATGTAGCCGAGCGGGTGGCCGACGTGCAGTCCCGCACCCGAGGGGTACGGGAACATGTCCATCACGAACAACTTCTCGCGTCCCGCGACGGCCGCAGGGTCGCCGAGCGGGCCCGACGGGTTGGGCGCATGGAACGTGCCCTCGCGCTCCCAGCGGTCCTGCCAGCGTGCCTCGATCTCGGCCGCAAGACGAGCCGTGTACCTGAACTCGGGCACACCCCGGGAAATGGATGAAGTCGCGGGGTTTTCGGTCATGGCCGTGCCATCCTATTTCCGTGTCCAAGCAACGCCCACGGTCCCGCGGACGCCAACCGAAGGGCGGCTCGTCCCACGGATACCCGCGCACGGCGCGACTGTCGGAGGTGCTGCGCGAGGTCATCGCCGACGAGCTCACCAGAATCGACGACGAGCGGCTCGACCTTGTCACCGTCACCTCCATCGACGTCGATCCCGAGATGAACCGGGCGATTGTGTACTACGACTCCATGTCCGGCGAGGCCGGGGACGCCGCCATCCAGGAGGCCCTGGGTGAGCACCGTGCGCGCATCCAGTCCTCCATCAACCGCCAGATGCACGCGCGCAAGACCCCCGTTCTGTCCTTCCGCCCCGACGAGGTCATCAGGGCCGCAGAGCGCATCGACGAGCTGCTGCGCCGGAAGCCGTCGGTCGACCGTCCGCAGGACGACGAAACACAGGAGTAGCGGTGGGTCGCCGCCGCATCCCCGAGACCCACGGTCTGGTGCTCCTCGACAAACCGGCCGGGTGGACGAGCCACGACGTGGTGGCGAAGCTGCGCAAGCACTTCGGCGAGCGACAGGTGGGTCACGCCGGCACACTCGACCCCGACGCGACCGGCCTCCTCGTGATCGGGGTGGGCAACGGCACGAGGCTGCTGCGCTTCCTTGCCGAGGCCGACAAGACATACACGTGCGAGATCGTGCTCGGCACGGCCACCGACACGCTCGATGACTCCGGCGTCGTCACCGCGACATCGGGCGTCCGTTCGGTCGACATCGATGCGGCCCGCAGCACGGCCGCTGCGCGGTTCGTCGGGACGGTCATGCAGGTGCCGCCCATGGTGTCGGCGCTGAAGGTGGACGGCAAGCGGCTCCATGCAATCGCCCGCGAGGGCAGGACGGTCGAGCGCGAGGCGAGGCCCGTCGAGGTGCACTCGTTCGAGGTCGAACCAACCGCCGAGCCCCATGTTCTCGCTGCGCGGGTGAGATGCGGGCCGGGCACGTACGTGCGGTCCCTCGGGGCGGATCTCGGTGAGGCACTCGGCTCCGTCGCACACATCCGCAGGCTCCGCCGTCACTCCTCGGGTCGATTCGATGTGTCGGAGGCGTGCACCATCGAGAACCCGGTGCTGCTGCCTGTCGACGAACTGGTGCGCGGGTTGAGCCGCCACACGCTCGACGATGCAGGCATCGACGACACGCTGTACGGCCGCGTGCGCCCGGCATGGGACGACGCGCCGCCGTGGGCCGTGTTCGACACCGGGGGCAGCCTCGTCGCGGTGTTCGAACCCTTCCGCGAGAGTCTCGCCAAGCCGACGGTGGTGTTCGGGGGGAGGGGATGAGGCCCGACGACGGCAGACGCCGCACGCTTCACCCCGACTGCCCGCAGCCGGTGCGACGCGCGGTGATGAAGCAGGAGTGGCTCGACCTCGCGTATCTCCACTGGAGTGTCGATGCCGCCGATGTTGCCGCGTTGCTGCCCGACGGTCTCGAGGTCGACACATTCGACGGCCTGGCCTGGGTCGGTCTCGTTCCGTTCTCGATGCACGGCATCGGCGTGCCGGGCCTCCCCGCCGTGCCGTGGCTGGGCTCGTTTCCCGAGATCAACGTGCGCACGTACGTGATCCGCAACGGCGTTCCCGGGGTGTGGTTCCTGTCGCTCGACGTGAACCGCCTCCTGCCCGCACTGGTCGCGCGCGCGTCGTACCGTCTGCCGTACTGCTGGGGGAGTGCGTCGAACCGGGTGAGCGGCGACCGTCTCGAGTCCACCGTGCGCCGGAGGTGGCCGTCGCGCGGTGCGCGAACATCATTGTCGGTGAGGATCGGCGAGGAGATAACCCAACAGTCCCCGCTCGAGGTCTTCCTCACGGCCCGGTGGGGCCTGTACTCGCGCGGGTTCGGCGGCCGGCTCATGTACGCACCGGTCGACCACCCGCGATGGGTGCTGCACCGTGCGACACCGCTGCACGTGGACGACACCCTCGTCACCGCGGCCGGTCTCCCCGCGCCGGTCGGTGAGCCACACTGCATGTTCTCGCCCGGAGTGCCCGTGCGCATCGGTCTGCCGCGCCGCGTGACCTGGTGACCGTGACCTGGTGAAGGCGACGCACAGCATGCGCAGATAGCGTTCCCGCGCGTGCAGGTGATCACCGATCTCACGAGCCCACCGTGGCCCGGCACCCGCTCCGTCGTGTCCATCGGCATGTACGACGGCGTGCACGTGGGGCACCGCACCGTGATCGCACAGACGAGGGAGCGCGCGGCCCGCACCGGTGCACGGAGCGTGGTGGTCACGTTCGACCGGCACCCGATGTCGGTGGTGCGTCCCGAACAGGCCCCGAGACTGCTCACCACGCTGGAGCACAAGCTCGAGCTGCTGTCGTCCACGGGTGTCGACGCCGTGGTGGTGGTGTCGTTCGACGAGCACCAGTCGCACGAGACCGCCGTGGAGTTCGTGGAGCGCGTGCTCGTACACGGTCTCGCGGCGGAGTCGGTGATCGTCGGCAGCGACTTCCACTTCGGTCACATGCGCCAGGGCAACGTCACGTTGCTGCGCGAGATGGGGGAGCGCCGCGGGTTCACCGCCGATCCCGTGCGGCTCGTCCCCCGTGCCGACGGGGTGGACGAACCCGTGAGCAGCACCGCCGTGCGCCGTGCGCTGGCAGGAGGCGAGATCGACACCGCGAACCGGATGCTCGGCAGGCCGCACGAGGTGCGAGGCACCGTTGTCGACGGCGACAAACGCGGCCGCACGATCGGCTTCCCCACCGCGAACGTGGCGGTTCCGCCCGGCATGTGCGTGCCCGCCGACGGTGTGTATGCGGCCGTCCATGTGAGGCCCGACGGCAGTGAGCACCCGTGCGCGGTGAACATCGGTCGCAGGCCCACCTTCTACCGCGATGCGCAGCACTCGTTGATCGAGTCGCACCTGCTCGACTTTGACGGCGACATCTACGGCGAGACCGCCTCGGTGAGGTTTCTCGCGTTCCTGCGCAGCGAGAAGGCGTTCGGCGGGGTCGATGAGCTGCGCGCACAACTGGTGGTCGACAACGAGAACGCGCGGCGAGCCCTGCTGGCGCGTGGTTCGGGCTGACACGGGGCCGGCTCAGCCGGACGTCGCCGTCTCCACCCGACCGTAGGAGGTGTTGCGCTGTGCGAGCGTCCGGCGGATCGGCGCGACGATCTCGGCGAAGCGGCCCTCGGTCATTCCCTGGCCGTGGTTCGCCCCCGCCGCACGCGAGATGTTCTCGTCCATCAGGGTGCCTCCCAGGTCGTTGCAGCCCGACTGCAGCAACTGCACCGCGCCTGACACACCGATCTTCACCCAGCTGACCTGCACGTTGTCGATGAGGCCGTCATAGACGATCCGTCCGATGGCGTGCATGAGGACGGTCTCGCGGAATGTCGGCCCGCGGCGCGACTTCTTCTGCAGGTAGATGGGTGATGCCATGTGCACGAACGGGAGGGGAATGAACTCGGTGAACCCACCGGTCTCCTTCTGCAGTTCGCGCGTGACGATCATGTGCTTCGCCCACGATTCCGGGCTCTCCACGCTGCCGTACATGATGGTGATGTTCGAGTGCAGGCCGATCGAGTGCGCCTGCCGGTGGCACTCCAGCCATTCCTCTGTGTTCACCTTGTCGCTGCAGATGACCGCACGGATCTCGTCGTCGAGGATCTCCGCTGCCGTGCCAGGGAGCGAGGCGAGCCCCGCGTCCTTCAGGCGCTGCAGGTAGTCGCGCAGGGACTCACCGTTGCGGCGCGCGCCCTCGGTCACCTCGAGGGCGGTGAAGCCGTGCACGTGCATGTCGGGCACGGCACTCTTCACGGCACGCGTGACGTCGATGTAGTAGTCGCCGTCGAAGTCGGGATGGATGCCGCCCTGGAGGGTGACCTCGGTGGCGCCGAGCGCCGCGGCCTCCACGGCACGGTCGGCGATGTCGTCGAGGGTGAGCAGGTACGGGGTGCCGCGGAGGTTGAGCGACAGCGGACCCTTCGAGAAGCCGCAGAACCTGCACTTGTAGGTGCACACGTTCGTGTAGTTGATGTTGCGGTTGTGCACCCAGGTGACCGTGTTGCCGACTGCGCTGAAACGCAGCTCGTCGGCGTAGTCGGCGATCTGGGCGACCTCGGGTCCACGTGCGCGGAAGAGGTCGACGATCTCCCGGTGGCCGACTTCCTGGCCCGCTCTGTGACCCTCGATGATCTCCGCGATGCGCCCGCTTGCCGCGGGCCGCGGGTGGGGGATCAGCTCCGGTGGCCTCACGTTCGCACCCGAGTACCACTGCGTGGACTTGTGCCCGACGAGAACGACTTCTGCACCGTCGTGCACCACGTCGGCGGCCGTGACCTTCTCGGGCCACACCGCGCCGGGGTCGTCGC
>JBMUAQ010000075.1:0-10846 GCA_049454855.1 Ilumatobacteraceae bacterium | reverse complement strand
TACGGGGCGGGAACCCTGGTGCCGTCGGCTGCAAGATGCCCGAACCCCGACACGCAGCCGAGGGACGCGGCCGCGGCGCACGGCTGGAGCATCGCGGAGAACTCCACCGTCTGGCGTCCCGTGCAGTTCGCATCGGAGTTCTTCGAGCAGACAAGGAACCCCCAGTCGTCATCCGGCCGGCCGAAGAGGACGGACACCGACTCCGTGTGGTCCTCACCCTTGTCCCCGAAATAGACCCCCTGCCAGCCCGCGGTGTTCGGGTGCTCATAGAGGAACCCCTCGTCCACGTCGGTCCCCGACGGCGCACCTGTGACAGGCCCCACCTGGGCCACCTGCAGCAGGCCCAGGGCCAGCACCACAGCGGAAAAGGAACGGATCCGGGGCAGTTTCACGAACTGTCCAACGCGGGAAGGCGGTTTCGTGACCTGCACGAGGTCACGAGCAGAGGGTTTACCGTTGGGGTGACATGAACCTTCGCTCCGTGCCGATCCGGTCCTGGCTGGCCGCTCTCCTCGTCGTCTCCCTGGCGGCTCCCGTCGGGAGGTCGGCCGTGAGCGCCGCGGCCGACAGTGCGAGGCTCCCACGTACCGACTTTCCGGCGTGCTCGACGACCCAGACCACATACTGCATCTCCGAGGTCATCATCACCGACGGCGGTGTCACCCGCACCACAAAGTGGGTGGCCAACGGATCACCCACACTCGATGCCTTCGGTGCGCCGAACACGAAGACATTCACCACGTTCGGCACCACTTCCACCAACTACGCAGGTCGCTGGAGCTACGACGGGTTCCCCGTCGCCACCCGGGAGATGGACGGCGTGTACGTGAAGGTCGCGCCGGCGAACGAGTTCACCGACACGATGCAGGTGGCGATTGAGCCCGCTGGCCCGTCGGCAGCGGGTGTTGTCGGCCGGGTGAAGGATCCCGCAACAAGCCGTGTCACCTCCCTGCCCGCCGACATGAAGGTGAAGGTCACCGTCCGGCTCGGGGAGCTGAACCCGGCTGTCACGATGGCGGTGGGCACCGACATGAACGTCACGCGTGTTCTCGACGGCACCGTGCAGGTGATGTCGTTCGAGGGCAGCCCCGTTGCGGTGGCCCAGCAGACCTCGTCGGCTGACTGTGACAGCACGACATCGGTCGCAGTGGCGAAGCCGAACCAGTTGTTCGCGATCGTCGCGTTCAAGAACGGTCGCGACCCGTACGGTGTCGACGGACTGAGCGGCGACATGTTCATCACCAGCAACGGCGTGTGCAAGCTCACCACACCGGTGTGGAACCAGACCACGATGTCGATGGACTTCACCGCCGCCGCCCCGCACTTCGCCCCCGACGGCACCACAGTGAACACCGGCTTCTACCGCGCGGTGATCCCGGCAGCCGATGCCGATCTGCTCTTCGGCCTGAAGAGCCTCGACGCAGTGGCACCCACCACCACGGTCCCGGGAACGACCACCACCGCCCCTTCGTCCACCACCACCGTGTCGTCGGCGGGCGTGCGCTCGTCGGGCCTCATCAGTGCCAACAAGTCACTCGTGGTGGAGGTGCGGGACACGGGCGGTGAGCAGGTCACGGCGTCTCGGAATGTGTCGTTCGACGGGACAAGGTTCGTCGTCACCGCAACCGGGTTCACGTACTCCACCAAGACGCTCCGCATGAAGATGGGGACCCCCACCAATGCCCCGAAGAGGATCCCGAGGTTGACGACCGGCGTGAAATCGCGCACGCTCACCGTCACCATCCCGAATGCGGATGCAAAGACGGTCTACGACACCTACGTCAGGTCGGCGAGGTCGAAGAAGGTCGTGGCGCTGAAGTGCCGGAAGAAGGGCAAGTCCGTCGTCTGCGTGTCGGCAAGGCTCGCGAAGGGCAGCTGGAACCTTGCGATCACGCCGACCAAGGACGGCATGGCCGCCACCAGCAGCAAGAAGGTCATCAGGGTCCCGTGACCCCGGGTCATCAACCCACGAACTGCTGCATCCGCGCCGCGAGGCGGCGGTGCGCATGCATCATCTCGTCCACCCGTCTGCTGACGAGCTGACCGCCGCGCACGACAGCTCGACCGTGCACGATGGTGTCGCGGGCCGACAGCGGTCCGCACCGCAGCCACGTCTCCACGGGGTCGGCGATGCCCCCGGCGAACTGCACGCCGGTGAGGTCCCACACCGCGATGTCCCCCACCGCACCCGGTGCGAGCGTGCCGATCTCGCCGATCCGGCCGAGGCACCCGGCACCACCGAGCGTTGCCACCTCGAGTGCCATCCGGGCGTCAGCCGCGCCGGCGCCCGACCGAAGCTTCGCCAGCAGCATCGCCTGACGGGCCTCCAGCCACATCGATGCGCTGTCGGCCGATGATGACCCATCGACACCGAGACCAACGTGAACGCCGGCGCGCCGGAGGTCAACCACCGGCGCGATGCCCGAGGCGAGGATGAGGTTCGACGACGGGCAGTGCGCGGCACCGATTCCCGCCCTGCCGAGTTCCACGATCTCCTCGGCGTTGGGCATCACGCAGTGGGCCACCCAGGTGCGGTCGGACAACCAGCCCACATCGCGCAGGTACTCGAACGGCCTGCACCCGAACGTGGCAATCGAGAACTCGTCGTCCTCGGAGTTCTCCGCGAAGTGCGTGTGGAGCCTCACGTCGAGCTTCTCCGCCAGTTCCGCGGAGCGCACCATGAGGTCGCGCGTCACGCTGAACGGTGAGCACGGTGCGAGCGCCACGCGGGTCATCGCCCCGAACGACCGGTCATGATGACGTTCCACCGCGCCCTGCGACAGCGCGAGTATCTCGTCGTCGTCCTGCACCACGTCATCCGGCGGCAGGCCGCCGTCCTTCTGTGACAGCGACATTGATCCGCGCGTGGGATGGAACCTGATGCCGAGGTCCCGCGCGGCGTCTATCTCCGCGGTGAGAAGGTCGCCTCCGCCGCGCGGGTGCAGGTACAGGTGATCGGTGCTGGTGGTGCAGCCCGACAGTGCGAGCTCGGCGAGGCCCACCCATGCCGACACGTGCGCACTCTCCTCGTCGAGGGCGCGCCACAGCGGGTAGAGGGTCTGCAGCCAGCCGAACAGCGGTGCGCGCGTCATCGGCGGGAAGGCGCGCGTGAGGTTCTGGTACAGGTGGTGGTGCGTGTTCACGAGACCCGGCGTCACGAGGCACCCCGACGCGTCGATCGACTCGTTCGCATCGGGAACTGGGTCGCCGGACGCCCCGACGGCCGACACGAGCCCGTCGGTCACCGCCACCCAGCCGCCGTCGAGCTCGCGCCGCGCACCGTCAACCGTTGCCACGTACCCGTTGCGCACCACGAGGTCTGCCTGCGTGCTCATCGCATGCTCTCCAGCACCATCGCGATGTCGTCGGCCGTCGTCTCGGGGTTCACGATGCACAACCGTAGACAGGTCTCACCCTTCCATGAGGTGGGCACGGCGAAAGTGAGTCCGTCGGCGAGCACACGGGCACTCCAGGCGTCGTAATCAGCCGCCGACCACCCCGTCCTGCGGAACAGCAGAACCGAGAGCTCGGGCTCCATGATCAGCTCGAGGTGACCGGCTCTCCGCACGAGTTCGGCCCCTTCCTGCGTGACCCGGAGCGTGTGCTCCACGGCCTCGCCGTATGCGGCGGTGCCGTGCGTGGCCAGACTGAACCAAAGAGGCAGCCCCCGGGGACGACGGGAGAGATGATGCGCGTAGTCACTCGGGTTCCAGTCGTCGCCGGTGTGCAGCGGGTCGAGATACTCCGCCCTCTGGGTGTGGGCAGCACGCGCAACCCGGGGGTCGCGGTACACGAGTGCACAGCTGTCGAACGGCGCGAACAGCCACTTGTGCGGGTCGACGATGAGCGAGTCCGCATGCTCGATGCCGGCGAAGAGATGGCGGCGAGAGGGCGCGCACAGTGCAGCGGCACCGTATGCGCCGTCCACGTGGAACCACAGTCCCTCCGAGCGGGCCACCGAGCCGATCCCCTCCAGGTCGTCCACGACACCGACGTTCGTGGTGCCCGCCGTGGCGACGACAGCGAACACCCTCCCGCGCAGGTCGCTGTCCATGCGGTCGAACGCCGCACGGGTGACCGCACCGTTCATGCGTCCGCGTTGGTCGACGTCCACCCATTCGACATCGGCATCCATCGCCCGTGCAGCCTGTTGCACACTGGAGTGCGCCGCCCGCGACGCCACGATCACACCCCTCGACCTGTCATGCCGGCCGCCGGCATCGTGACGCCACTTCCAGCGCGCAGCGATGAGCGCCGAGAGGTTGCCTGCGGTGCCACCGCTGACGAACACACCGCCCGCATCCCCGGGCAGACCGGCGAGCGCCACAATCCACGCGAGCGCCTCGTTCTCGGCGAACACCGCACCGGCCCCCTCCTGCCACGACCCGGCGTACACGTTCGCTGCACTGATGGCCACGTCGAACATGCCGGCGGCCTCCGTCGGCGCACCGGGCACGTACGAGAAGAAGCGCGGGTGATCGACACTGATGCATGCGGGGGCGAGCACGTCGCGCCAGATGCGCAGTGCCTCGTCGCCTCCGATGCCGCGCTCGGTGACCGTGTGCCCGGCGCGTGCACGCAGGGTGGCGGGCGTCTCTGAGTGGTCGAGTGGCGGGTCGGTGCGCATCCGCGCCAGGGCGTAGGAGAGAATCCTCCAGCTGAGGCGCTTGCTGCGCCTGTCGAACGAGTGCATGCGCGTCACGGGTTCTGCCCGGACACGGGCTCAGATGTTCGTGTCGAGAAGCTCGCTGCCCTCATGACGGGCCTCGCCGTCCTTCCACAGGAGGTGACCGAGGAGACCGGCGAGGGCGGCGGTGGACAGCCCGACGACCACCGGGAAAGCGAGCAGAACAGCGACGAGAATCAGCGCACCGGGCATGTCGTCACCGTAGCGGCTTGTAGGCCCACGCCTCGATCTCGACATTCCCGCCGAAGGGCAGGGCGGCCACGCCGATGGTGCTCCTTGCGGGCCGTGCGCCGTCGAACCCGGCGACATATGCCTCGTTGAACTCGGCGAAGGTGTCCATGTCGGTGAGGAAGCACAGGGTCTTTGCGATGTCAGCGAGCGTTGCATCCATGGTGGCGAGCTGCGCCTTCAGGTTCTCGACGGCCTTCGCGGTCTGGGCCTTCACGCCGCCCTCCACGATCTTTCCGTCGACGATGCCGAGCTGGCCGGACACGATGATCCAGTCACCTGCCCTCACCACCGGTGTGTACGGGCCGACTGCGGGTTGTGCCATGCCCCGAACACTAGGGGAACCCGGTGCCGACCTACCATTTGCGGGTGCCCCCATCCATGAACCCCCCGTACGGACGTCACCCCGTGAGCCGGCGCAGGTTCCTCGCCATGTCCGCCGCAGCCGGTGGCGCGGTGGTGCTCGCCGCGTGCGGTGGCGGGAACGGCGGCGGCTCGGCCGACGAGCAGCTCGCAGTGGTGCAGCGATTCTCGAACTCGGGTCTCGTGCCCGGGGACGTGCGCCTGCCGATCTCGCTCGCGAACCAGCAGGGCATCCTCGACAACGACGGCACCGCGCGGTTCGGCACACTGACAGCAAGCGTCAAGGACCTCATCTCCGGCAAGACGGTGGTGGAGTCGGTCACCGCGGAGAAGCACGGCACGGAGTTCGAGTACCCCTACTGGCCGTTCGTGGTGCGTGTCGACACACCGGGCACCTACAGCCTCGTGGTCGAGGGTGGTTCGCCTGACGGTGGGGCGTTCCAGGTTCTCGAGGCGGCATCGGTGCAGATGCCGTACGTCGGCGGGAAGCTGCCGCCGTTCGACACCCCAACAACGGAGGATGCGCGCGGTGTCGAGCCCGTGTGCACGCTCACGCCCGGACCGTGTCCGTTCCACTCGGTCACGCTCACCGATGCGCTCGCCGCCGGGAAGCCCATTGCCTATCTCGTGGGCACACCCGCGCACTGCAAGACCGGAACATGCGCACCGGCACTCACCGGCCTCATGAAGGAGGCGTCGTCGTTCGGCGACGTCACGGTCGTTCACGCCGAGGTGTACCGGGACAGGTCGGGAACGCTGCTAGCCCCGGCGGTGGAGGCCTACAAGCTGCAGTTCGAGCCGATTCTCTTCGTGGCGGACGCCTCGGGCACGGTGACGCACAGGCTCGACGGCGTGTTCGATGCCGCGGAGATCCGCAGCGTTCTCTCGTCGCTCTGATTCAGCAGAACGACTTGCCGCAGCCGCATGAGCGCTGGGCGTTGGGGTTCGTGATGGCGAACCCGGCCTGGGTGAGGCCGTCCTTCCAGTCGAGGCTGGCACCCGCGAGCATCGGCGCGGACACTGCGTCGACGACGACCTTCACGCCGGCGAACTCCTGCACGTTGTCGTCGGTGGTGATCTCGGAGTCGAAGTACATGTCGTAGGTGAAGCCGGAACATCCCCCGGACTTCACCGACACGCGGAGGGCCAGGTTGTCGGCCCCCTCCTCCTTGATGAGCTCGGCAACCTTGGACGCGGCGTTCTCGGTGAGGGTGATCATGGGGTCATTGTAGGGCCGGGACGAGGGGGGTCAACTGCGCCGTACACTTCCCCGCGTGAGCGACCGCACCCCCGTGGCCCCCACCGAGGACGACGTCCGCAACCTGCTGCGCGCCGTGATTGACCCCGAACTCGGCTCCAACATCGTCGACCTCGGGATGGTCGACGGGGTCACCCTCGCCGACGGGATCGTCACGATCGGGGTCAAGCTCACGATCCGCGGGTGCCCGCTGCGGGCCCAGATCCAGAAGGACATCCGCAGCCGGCTGGAGGTGCACCCCTGGGTCACGAAGGTGAAGATCGACTGGGGCGAGATGACCGCCGATGAGCGGTCGGCCGTGATGACGCGGGCCCGCTGGAATGCCCGCGAGAATGCCTCGCCCACCGCCGTTCCCGAGACCGCACGGGTGATCGCGGTGGCCAGCGGCAAGGGAGGCGTGGGCAAGAGCTCGGTCACCGTGAACCTCGCCGCCGCGATCGCCGCCCGCGGCCACACCGTCGGCGTGCTGGACGCCGACATCTGGGGCTTCTCCGTGCCGCGCATGCTGAACATGCCCGACCGTCTCGAGGCCCAGCGTGTGGAGGGCCGCGACAAGCCGGCGATCATCCCGAACGAACGTCATGTCGGCAAGGGGGTGCTGCGCGTGGTGTCCACCGGGATGCTGGTGGAGGACGAGGGAACCGCGCTGATGTGGCGCGGCCTCATGCTCACGAAGGCGGTCGAGCAGTTCCTGAACGACGTGCACTGGGGCGACATCGATTACCTGCTGATCGACATGCCGCCCGGCACCGGTGACGTGCAGATGGGTCTCGCGCGCATGCTGCCGCGCACCGACCTCCTGATTGTCACCACGCCTGCCGTGAGCGCGCAGAAAGTGGCCATCCGTGCGGCCGACATGGCGCGGCGCAGCTTCCTGCGGGTCGCCGGTGTCATCGAGAACATGAGCACGTTCACCTGCGACCACGGTGAGTCGTACCCGCTCTTCGGTGCGGGCGGTGGCCGGTCACTCGCCGACGAGATCGGTGTCGAACTTCTCGGTCAGGTGCCGATCGAGCCCACGGTGGCAGCAGGCAGCGATGCCGGGGAACCCGTGAGCCTCTCGGGCGCCGGTGCGGCGGCCGCGGTGTTCGCCTCGATTGCCGACCGCATCATTGCCGAGACACCCACGTTCGACGACATGGCGTCGTGCAGTGCACGCGGCCCGGACGTGGCGGTGTCGGTGAGGCGGCGTCAGAGCGAGTCGTAGTCGGCATCGCCCGGCATCGCGATGCCGAGCACGCGGCCGTCCTTGTCCACCTTCAGCTTCGGCAGGATCGTGGTGGGGGTGCCCACCTTCGCCGCTGCCTCGATCACGGCATCTGCATTGTCGTGCGCGGCGATGAACTCGATGTTCGCGAGTGTCGGCGGCATCAGCATGAGATCACCTTCCCTGTGACGGCGTATCGCCTCGTGCGGGCTGATCCACATGCTCTCGATGGTCTCGCCGTCGTCATGCAGGGGTTCCTGCTTCTCCGGGGCACGCGCGACGAAGAAGCGTGTGTCGAACCGACGGCGTTCGCCCCTGGGGGTTATCCAGTGGCTCACGTAATGGATGTTGTGCGTGGACAGGTGAAGGTTCTCGCGCCGGCAGAGGTCGAGCAGGGCCAGTGAGCCGTCGTGGATGTTCTCCCGCTCGCGCTCGAACCTGTCGGCGACCGACGGGTCATCGAACCTCACCACCTCACCGGTGTCACGGTGGTGCGCAAGCAGCACACCGGCCTCCTCGAAGCACTCCCGGATGGAGGCCACCCAGTACGCGAGTCCGCCCCTGGGGATGCCGAGCAGACTGCTGGCCCTCTCGTCGGTGAGACCCTCGCAGATGTCGCCGATCTCGGTGGAGGCATCCACCTCGTCCACCTTGCCGCCGGGAAACACGAACATGCCGCTCGCGAACGCCGCGGTGAATGTGCGCCGCAGCATGAACACCTCGAGGCCGTCATCACCGTCGCGCACGAGCAGCACGGTGGCCGCGGGCTTCACGGGGACCTTGTCGGGGTCGAACGGCTCGCCCTGTGCCGCGGCTGCGGAGTTGTTGCTCATGATGGACCCCCTTCGTGCCACCCTACGACGCAGCGGTCGGGGGGAAAGAAGCCGGGGGATCCCCGTCAGTTCTTGTTGCGCATCTCGCGGTAGTCGCGCGCCCCGCCCTCGAGCGGCTCCACCTCGAGGGTGATGCCGTCGATGCCGACCACCCGCAGCGGCGCCTCGTCGGCGAGCGGGGTGGACCTGTTCACGCGTGCGCGCCACCGCGCGCCGTTCACGAGTGCCACACCGTCGGGCTCGATGGCACCCACGGCGGTGCCCGTGCGCCCGACGAGGTTGTCACGACCGATCGTGGGGGTGGCGAAACGGGTGCGGGTCATCGACGGCATGCCCACCACGTAGGTGAGGGCCACACCGATGATGCAGGTGGCGAGAGTGAGCCAACCCGGGCGCAGATTGGTGCCGTCGACCGAACCGAACAGGGTGAACGAACTCACCGTGTACAGCACCATCCCGGCAGCAGTCCAGAAGCGCGGCACCCCGACCTGCACGTCCACTGCGAATGCGACGAACGCGAGCACGAACAAGGTGAGCGCCACGCCGTTCACCGGCAGCGAGCCGAGGCCGGCGGTGCCGAGCAACAGGGTGACCGCACCCACGAGCCCCGCCACACCGATGCCCGCAGTGAAGAACTCGAACAGGAGGAGGGCGAGCCCGACCGTGGCCAGGAGGTACGCCGACGGCGGTGAGGACACCGTGTGGAACAGCCGCGGAACGAGCCCGAGCTTGAAGAAGCGCGCGGTGGTGGCGGCGCGGTCCACCTGTCCCGAGGTGCCGATGCTGTCATACACGGTGTCGAGCGTGCGGCCCTTCACAGTCAGTCCGTCCATCGCCAGCAGCATGTTGCGCAGCACGGGGACACCCTCGTCGCTGCCCGCGTACCGGAGGACCTTCTGTTCCCTCGCCTCCAGGAAGCCGAGCGTGCCCGAACGCAGCACGGGGTCCGCCGTGCCGAACGTGACCTGCTCCCCGTCCACGGTCAGCGGCGTCCCGGAGCGACCGATGCGCGTGCCCGGTGCCATCGCGGCAACGTCGGCGACCGCTGCCATCTGCGCGGGGAGCCCGTAGAGGCGGGAGCCGCTCGGGCCCACCCACACGGCGACCGGCGTCGGGGAGTTCTTGATGTCGGCGAGCAGACCGGCCATGCCCTCCCTGCCGATCACGGCACCACGCGTGTTCACCTGGAGGATGACTGCCTGCGCGCCGTTGCCCTGGGCCCGCATCAGGGAATCCCGGATGGAGTCAGCCACGATGCGGTCGATGAGGCCCGACACCTCCACCACGTCGACCGGCGCGAGCGACCCGGCGGCACCGTCGGCGGACGGGCCGGATGCATGCGCGGGTGAGATGAGTGACAGACCTGCGGCGAGAACCAGCCCCAATCCGCACATCACCCTCAGTACCGGGCGTACCCTCACTTCTCACTCCTCGCATCGGACGGCCGGTGGCGACGGGCAGAACCCATGGACACGCGTCGATTTCTCTCCGCCAGCCGCCTGTTCATTGTTGCGGGGAAGGGCGGTGTCGGGAAATCGGTGGTGTCCGCAGGCCTTGCGACAGTTGCCACACGGGCCGACATGAGAGTGCTGCACGTGAGAATCGACGACACGGGGCCGGCCACGGGCATCTCAGGGGGTGTCGACGGTCTCCACCTCACCGCGGGCGGCGCACTCGCCGAGTACCTGCAGGGCCGTGGCCTCGGGATCATCACCCGTCAGCTCGAGCGGCTCGGCATCGTGAGCCTCGTGGCCAGCACCGCGCCCGGAATGGACGACCTGCTGGTGCTGGGCAAGCTGAAGCAACTGGTGCGTGACGACACGCATGACCTCATTGTGGTCGACGGCCCAGCCGCCGGGCATGCGGTCGACCTGCTCAGCACGCCCCGAGTGCTCGGCCGCACCGTCTCGGCCGGTCCGGTCGGACAGCAGGCCAGCGATGTCCTCGCGATGCTGGCCGACCCGACGGCGGCACGGGTGATGTTCGTGACCCGACCCGCCGCGACACCGGTCAGCGAGACGATCGAGACCGCGACGAGCCTGGTGGACGATCTCGGCATCGCACTGTCGCCGATCGTGGTGAACGGTGTTCACCAGCCGTCACCCGTGGAGCCGTCGACCGTCACCGGAAACCTGCGCACCGCGGCGGAGTACTGCACGACCAGGCAGCACGCCGAACAGGAGGCTGTCGCCACGCTGGCAACAGCGGTCGACCTGCCGCTGCTCGTCGTGGGGCACCACACCGATCAGGGCGACGGGCTCGTTGCCGCT
>JBMUAQ010000074.1:0-10942 GCA_049454855.1 Ilumatobacteraceae bacterium | reverse complement strand
CGGACATCCTGGTGAACAACAACGGCGGCCCCACTCCCGGTCGCTTTGCCGACTGGGACCGCGCCACGTGGATTGCAGCTCTTGACGCCAACATGCTGGCACCGCTCGCCATGATCAGACTCGTCCTGGACGGGATGGTGGATCGAAAGTTCGGACGCATCGTGAACATCACGTCGGCCATGGTGCGAACGCCCATGGCGCCGATGGGTCTCTCTACCGGGGCGCGCACCGGCCTGACGTCTGTCGCAAAGTCGCTCTCACGTGAAGTGGCCAGTGCAAACGTGACCATCAACAACCTGCTGCCCGAGCGCGTGAACACCGAGCGCCAGCGCCAGATGGCTGAGATCCACTCGAAGACCGCCGGCATCACCGTGGAGGAGGCATACGAGGCCATGGCACGCACCATCGCGGCGAAGCGTCTCGGTCACCCCGAAGAAGTGGGTGATGCGTGTGCGTTCTTGTGCAGCGCACAGGCCGGCTACATCAGCGGTCAGAACCTGCAGCTGGACGGTGGTTCGTTCGCCGGAGTGATGTGAGATGAACACGGTGTCCGTGCCCGTCCTGGTGGTGGGCGCCGGGCCGGTGGGGCTGATCGCGGCACGGCTGCTCGGCAACGGCGGATGCCCCGTGATGGTGGTGGAGCACCGGGACGGACCCCAGCGCAACCCCGCCGCCCACGTGGTGAACTCACGCACTCTCGAGATTCTGCGTCAGGCAGGTTTCGACATGGACGAGATCGCGTCCATCGCGCAGGACCCGCGCGATGCCGGGCACGTGAACTTCGTGACCCGGTTGAACGGGCAACTGATCGGTCGTCTGCCGTTCGAGCGACAGGGCGACGAGATTCTTGCCGTCACCCCGCACCCGTTGCGCAACATCTCCCAGCATCGTCTGGAACCGTTGATGGCACGCGTCGTGGGAGAGATGCCCGGCGTTGACCTTCGCTACGTCCACGAGTGGGTGTCGGCCACCGTCTCCGACAGCGGCGTGGTGTCCGTGGTGCGCAACCTGCGCACCGGCGACGAACTGTCCGTGGAGTCCGAGTTCGTCATCGCAGCCGACGGCGCGGGCAGTTCGGCGCGCAAGTGGGCGGGAATCGACATGATCGGTCCGGCCGGACTGAGCAGTTTCGTGGCCATCCATTTCCGCGGCAGTCTGCGCGGGTACGTGGCGGACAGGCCAGGCGCGCTGCACTTCGTGATGGACCCCGATGTGTCGGGCACGTTCATCGCCCACGACATCGACCACGAGTCCGTGTACATGACCTCGTTTGACCCCGCCGCAGAGTCGGCCGATGACTATCCCGCCGACCGGTGTGTGTCGATCGTGCGCGCGGCAATCGGCGATCCCGGTGCCGCAGTTGAAGTGGTCGACGTTGGCACATGGCACATGACCGCACAGGTTGCTGAATCCATGCGCGCGGGTCGCGTGTTCCTTGCCGGCGACGCCGCGCACCGCTTCCCACCCACCGGCGGCATGGGACTGAACACCGGCATCGCCGACGCGCACAATCTGGTTTGGAAGTTGCTCGCGGTCCGTAACGGCCGTGCTGGTGCTTCGCTTCTCGACACCTACGAATCGGAACGACTGCCGGTGGCAACCGTGAACTGTCACCAGAGCCTCACCAACGCTCTCAAGATGGTGATCCTGGCCGATGCCTTGAATCTGGCGCCTGGCGCCACGGGGGAGACCCTTGCCGCCTCTCTCGCCGATCCCGCCAGGCAACAGGAGATCGACGCAGCCGTTGCAGAGCAGGCGACACACTTCGACATGTTGGGTCTGCAGCTGGGGTACGTATACGAGACACCGAGGAACCCGGGCATGACAGTGAAGCCCGAGGACATCGACCCCACGGCATTCACACCCACTGGAGGGATCGGCTCGCGCCTGCCACACGCGTGGCTGGCCGACGGTCGATCCACGCTCGATCTTGTCCATCCCATGTCATTCACGTTGCTGACGTTCGGTGCACATGACGACTGGAACGCGGTGATGACTGCCGCCACGCCGTGGTGCGTCCATCGACGAATCGATGCAGATGCACCCGGAGGACAACTCCTGCGAGAGACTTGCGGCGTGTCCGCTGACGGCGCGTTGCTCGTGAGACCCGACCAGCACATTGCGTGGAAGTCAACACACGCATCGGGCCCGGCACGCGAAGAACTTCTAGTGGTGTGTGCCGAAGTTCTGGACATGTGAAATGATGGTCTCGCAACGAGAGTTGGCGTGGTTGGCGCAGGAATCGGGGGGATGACGGCCGCGCTCGCTCTCGCGCGAACCGGTCACAACGTGCATGTTCTCGAACGTGCACCGGGGCGTCGCCGCTTCGTGCCGGTCTGCAGATCAGTGCCGATTCCCGACGTGTCCTGATCGACCTCGGACTCGGTGAATCATCCAATGCCACCGCCGAACCATCGAGAATCGTGATCAGGCGGCGGCAGGACGACTCGGTCATAGGCGCAACGCCGTTGACGGGCGTACACGACATCCGCTCCTCAGGCGACCTCGCAGGCTCTCACGACATACCAATCCACCCGCATGGAAAGGGCCACGCGGATGCAGAGTGGCTCGTACCTGATCAGAATCGTCTTCCACTACCCGGATGGCGACGAGCAGGTGGCACGTGATGAGATGTTCGCGTCGGACAGAGGGTCCTCGGCACATGACTGGGTCTACGAGCACGATCCGTTGACAACGTCGTTGACTCCCTGAGACAGAACCTGTGGAACTTCCGCCCGGGATGAAGTCGACGGTGTTGATTCGGGAACTGGCCTCTGTCCCACGTCGGTACGGTGTTCGGGGCGAGTTTCGCTCCGGGTTCTGCTCCGCCCCCGGTCGGTTAGTGTGCCCTCCCAGGGGGTAGGAGATGTCAGAACACGACCTGGTCATCCGCAACGGCACCGTCGTGGACGGCACCGGCAACGAGAGGTTCGTCGGTGACGTCGCCGTGTCTGACGGTGTCGTCACCCATGTGGGACAGGTGGACGGCCTGGGCCGACGGGAGATCGACGCCGAGGGGCATCTCGTGACTCCGGGCTTCGTCGACATCCACACGCACTACGACGGCCAGGCCACGTGGGACACCCAGCTCGCGCCGTCCAGCTGGCACGGCGTCACCACCGTGGTGATGGGCAACTGCGGCGTGGGGTTCGCCCCGGTCGCCGAGCACAACCGTGAGCGACTCATCCAGTTGATGGAGGGCGTGGAGGACATCCCCGGCACCGCACTGCACGAGGGCCTCGCGTGGGACTGGGCATCGTTCCCCGACTATCTCGATGCACTCGAGCGCCGTCCCCGCGACATCGACCTCGCCACACAGGTGCCCCACGGTGCGCTGCGCCTGCACGTGATGGGGGAGCGCGGTGCCACGCAGCAGCCCGCAACGCCCGACGACATCGCCGAGATGGCACGACTCGCACGTGAGGCGGTGGAGGCCGGGGCGCTCGGTTTCAGCACCAGCCGCACCCTGAACCACCGCACCAGCCTCGGCGAACCCACCCCCACGCTGAAGGCCGAGGCAGACGAACTCGTGGGCATCGCGAGGGCGCTCGGCGCGGCCGGTCGCGGCGTGCTGCAGGTGGTGTCGGACTTCATCGACATGGACGCAGAGCTCGACCTCTTCCGGCGCATGGCAGCGGAATCGGGCAGACCGATCTCCGTGTCGATCGCACAGGGTCCGCAGCGCACGTCCGACTGGCTCGCCGAGCTGGACTTCTTCGCGCGTGCCACCGAGCAGGGGGTGACGATGCGCGGCCAGGTCGGCGCACGTGCCGTGGGACTCATGCTCGGCCTCGATGCCACGCTGAACCCGTTCATGTTCAGCCGGCCGTATCTCGACATCGCGGAACTTCCGCTTGCGGAACGTGTGGCGCACATGCGCAACCCTGAGGTTCGCCGGGCCATCATCGAGGGAGCCGCAGTGTCCGACACCGTGCTCGGCAGTCGCGCGATCCACCGGTTCACGCACATGTTCCGCCTCGGCGACCCGCCGAACTACGAGCCCGCCCCGGCGGATTCGGCAGCCGCGACCGCCGCCCGTGAGGGGCGTGAGCCGATTGACGTGGCGTACGACTGGTTGCTCGAGAACGACGGCCGTGCGCTCATCTACCAGCCCATCCTGAACTGGGCCGGCCAGAACCTCGACGTGATCGGGGAGATGCTGCGCCACCCGGCCTCCGTGCCCGGTCTGTCGGACGGCGGTGCGCATGTGGGCACCATCTGCGACGTGAGTTTCCCCACCACGCTGCTGCAGTGGTGGGGCCGTGACCGCCCGAAGGGCCGCATTCCGGTGGAGACGATCATCGCCAAGCAGTGCCGTCTCACCGCCGAGACAGTCGGCCTGCACGACCGGGGAATGATCGCACCCGGCATGCGGGGCGATCTCAACGTCATCGACTTCGACGGCCTGCGTCTGCACGCACCCGAGATGGTGCGCGATCTTCCCGCCGGTGGGCGCCGTGTGCTGCAGCGCGCAACCGGCTACCGCCACACGATCGTCGCGGGCACCGAGGTGATGGCAGACGGCGAGTCCACCGGCGCCACGCCGGGCCGTCTGGTGCGCGGTGCTTGACAAAATGTCCGTTGTCCACAGGGCAGTTGTACGGAACGTAAAGAGGGCCCGCACCTAACTTCGTTTCATGCGGGCGGATGTGCACTCTTCCTCGGTGCTGACCCGGTCCTGGCGCACCGTCACGGTTGCGCGGGGCCGGCACGCCGATGCGTCGCTTGGGGAGCGTGCCGCTCTTCTCGGCCATAACGGCATCGGATTCACCTCGCACGACCTCTACCTCGTTGCCGGTTGCGACGATGCGGAACTCGAGCGACTCGTCACCGAGTTGCTCGCCGAGCCTTGCGGGGCGGAGCCTGTCATCGACGTGCCGAACCCCGATGACGACGGCACCGTGAGGGTGGAGGTTGCGCGCCGTCCGGGTGTCACCGACCGCGTGGCGGCCCAGATGGAGGAGAGCGCACGCGGACTCGGCATCAATGTGCGGGTGGCGACGGGTGCCGTGTTCGTGCTCTCGGGGGACGTACCCGACACCGGCCACCTCGCGGATCTCGTCGACGGTTTTCTGTGCAACCCCGTCATCGAGACGTGGTCGACCGCCTCGGTTGCGCCCGGCTTCGTCGAGTCCATCGATGACGGCGAGCGTGAGATTCCCGTCGTCGCGGTCCGTGGTCTCGACGATGACGCTCTCGCCGCGCTGAACACGCAGCGCGGGCTCGCTCTCGACCCCGAGGAACTCCGCGCCGTGCGGGACTGGTTCACCGCCGAGGGGCGTGACCCCACCGACGCAGAGCTCGAGACCATCGCCCAGACCTGGAGCGAGCACTGTGCGCACAAGACCTTCACGGCTGCTGTCGAGACTGACGACGGCGAGCTGGCCCCGCTGCTGCGGCAACTGCGCGACACCACGAGGGAGATCGACGCGCCGTTCGTGGTGTCGGCCTTCGACGGGAACGCCGGGATCGTCCGTTTCGGCTCCATGCCGCCGCTGGCCGTCAAGGTGGAGACTCACAACCACCCGAGCGCCGTGGAGCCATTCGGGGGTGCGAACACCGGCGTCGGAGGTGTCGTGCGCGACGTGCTGGCTGCACCTGCACGACCTGTCGCGCTCACCGACGTGCTCTGCTTCGGCCCTCGCGACACCGACCCGGCCGACCTTCCGCGCGGCGTGCTGCATCCCGCAGTGATCGAGGACGGGGTCATCGCAGGTGTCGCGGACTACGGGAACAAGATCGGCGTGCCCACCGTGGCGGGCGCCGTTCTCTACGACGAGGGCTACACAGGCAACCCACTCGTGTTCTGCGGCTGCATCGGCGAGGTGCTGGCGGGTCAGCCATCGATCGGCCGGCCCCGCGTCGGGGACAGGGTGGTGGTGATCGGCGGCGCCACGGGCCGCGACGGGATCAAGGGGGCGACGTTCTCCTCGATGACGATGGACGCAACCACGGGCGAGGTCGCGGGTGCGTCCGTGCAGATCGGTGACCCCATCGTGGAGCGACTCGTCGGTGAGGTGCTGGTGGAGTTGCTCGACAGGGAGCAGCCGCTGTGCACTGCGATCACCGACTGCGGTGCAGGCGGCCTGTCGTCGGCGGTGGGCGAGATGGCCGAGGGGATCGGTGCCACCGTTCAGATACGTGACGTGGAACGCAAGTACCCGGGGCTCGCGCCGTGGGAAGTGTGGTTGAGCGAGGCCCAGGAACGCATGGTGCTCTCGGTCGACCCCGCCGACACGGCCACCGTGCGCGCGCTGTGCGCGCAGCGGGGGGTCACATGCACCGACATCGGCGAGTTCACGGGGAACGGACGGATGACCGTGCTCGACGGCGGCCGCGTGCTGGTGGACCTGCCGACTGCCTTCATGCACGAGGGTCGTCCCCAGCGCAGGATGCGGGCCGAGATCACCGACCGCACTGCACCCTCCCGTGAACGCAGGATCGATGACCACCTCGCGACCGTCCTCGCGCTGCTCTCCCATCCCACCATCGCATCCAAGGAGCCGGTGGTGCGTCGCTACGACCACGAGATCCTCGGGGCGACCGTCATCGGCCCGATGTCGGCCCCGCACCAGACCGGACCGTCGGACGGAACCGTGATCGCCCGCCCCGACTCAGCGGAGGGCTTTGCGGTCGGGGTGGGGGTGAACCCGCAGTACGGGCGCTTCGACCCTGAGGCGATGGCGTGGGCGGCAGTCGACGAAGCGGTGAGGAACGTCGTGGTGGCCGGTGCCGACCCTGCTGCCGTGGCCCTGCTCGACAACTTCTCCTGGGGCGACCCGCGCCGGCACGAGACCATGGGTGACCTGGTGCTGGCAGTGCGGGGTTGCTGTGATGCCTCACGTGCGTATGGCGCGCCGTTCGTGTCGGGCAAGGACTCCCTGAACAACGAGTACGAGGGCACAGACGGCGTCCGAAGGTCGGTGCCGCCCACTCTCGTGATCACCGCGTGTGCGCACGTGCCCGACGCCGACGCGGTGACCGGTGTCGGGTTGACCGGGCAGGGAAACGTGCTGGTGCTGACCGGGCGCACGGCGCACGAGCTGCGCGGCAGCCATCTCGACCTTGTCCTCGGCGCGGACCACGGTGGTTGTGTGCCCCAGCCCGACACGGCGGCACCTGCACGGTACGCCGCTGTGCATGCCCTGATTCGCGACGGGCTGGTGCGGTCGGCACATGACGTGAGCGAGGGCGGACTCGCCGTGGCGGTCGCCGAGATGGTGCTCGCCTCCGTGGGGCTCGGGGCAGCGGTGGACACCGCTGCGGTGCACGCGGACGCAGTCGCAGCGCTCTACTCGGAGTCCATCGGGCGCATTGTTCTCGAGGTGGACGAATCCGATGCCCCGCGTGTACTCGCGAGCCTGGAGGAGGCGAGGGTGATCGGCCGTGTGACCGGCGACGGAAACCTGGGTCTCGGGATCGACGGTTCCGTCACGGTGATCATGCGCAGCGAGCTGTCGGAGGCATGGGCGCCGCACACGAAGGGACCGGCGCGGTGAGGCCCAACGTCGCGGTTCTCTCGGCGCCGGGCACGAACCGACAGCACGACCTCGCGTTCGCCTTCGAGCAGGCAGGTGCCGACGTCACTCATGTCAATGTTCACGATCTTCCTGCGCGCGCACGCGACATCGTGGATGCCCAGATCGTCGCGGTGGCGGGCGGTTTCTCGTACGCAGACGCGCTCGGGTCGGCACGGGTGTTCGCCGCCGAGTTGACGCGCCGCACGGGCGACCTGCTGGAACGCCGCATCGCAGACGGCGTGCCGGTCATCGGGGTCTGCAACGGCTTCCAGATGCTGGTGCGCTCCGGCATCCTCCCCGGCTTCGGCTCACCGGCGGCGACTCTCGCGCACAACGACAACGGCAGGTTCGAGTGCCGCTGGGTGACGCTCCAGCCGACAGGCGGTCGATGCGTGTGGACCGCGGGGCTCGCGGGGCCGGTGTCGTGCCCCGTCGCACACGGCGAGGGTCGGTTCGTCGCGGGGGCCGACGCGCTCGGGCGCATCGAGGCGGACGGTCTCGTGGCACTGAGGTACGCGAACCCCGACGGGGGCGCCGCCGGCGGCGCGTACCCGGCGAACCCCAATGGTTCGCTGAACGACATCGCGGGCATCTGCGACACGAGCGGGCTCGTGCTCGGGATGATGCCGCACCCGGAGAACCATGTCACCTCCCGTCAGGGAAGGTCGGGCTCCACTCTCGGGTGTGCCGGCAACTCGTCGGGGATCTTCATGAACGGAGTGCAACATGTCATCAACTCGTGACGCAGCGACCGCTGGTTTCCTCACGGACCTCGACCTGCCCCTTCCCAACCGGCGCTCGGGCAAGGTGCGCATCTCATGGGACCTGCCGGGGGAGCGCAAGCTGTTCGTGACCACCGACAGGCTGTCGGCCTTCGACCGTCTGGTCGCCCCGGTGCCGCTGAAGGGCCAGGTGCTGAACCAGCTTGCATGGTGGTGGTTCGAGCGCACCCGCGACATCGTGGCGAACCACGCACTCTCCGTGCCCGACCCCAACGCACTCGTTGCGACCGCCGCGACCCCGCTGCGCGTCGAGGTGATCGTCCGCGGCTACATCACCGGTGTCACGTCGACCTCGCTCTGGCGCCGGTACGAGCAGGGCGAGCGGACCATCTATGGCCACACGCTGCCCGACGGACTTCGCAAGAACGAACGACTCCCGCGTCCGCTCGTCACGCCCACGACCAAGGCAGCGGACGGCGGGCACGACGAGCCGTTGTCGTGCGGGGAGGTCGTCTCGCGGGGGCTCGTGGGCCCGGCCCTGTGGGAGCAGGTGCAGGACGCCGCGCTGCGCCTGTTCGCACGGGGGGAGAAGGTGGCGTGGGACGCCGGCCTCATTCTCGCCGACACCAAGTACGAGTTCGGGCTCGACGCGGGCGGCAATCTTCTCCTCATCGACGAGGTGCACACGCCTGATTCGTCGCGCTACTGGGAGGGGTCCACGTTCGTCGACCGCTACATGAGCGGACAGGAACCGGTGAGCCTGGACAAGGAGATCGTGCGCCGCGCTCTCGTCGAGACCGGGTGGTCGGGCGAGGGTGACGTGCCGGTTCTCGACCCGGGGGTGTGGGAGGAGACCTCGCGCCGTTACGTGGCCGCGTACGAGACGCTCACCGGGGAGGAGTTCGTCCCGGGTGCCCAACCGGTGGCGGAACGGCTGATGGCCAACCTGTCCGGGCTGTGGGGGCGGTGACCGTGGCCGAGACATCATCCGTTGACATCGTGCGGGGCGACCATCCCGTCGAGGAGTGCGGGGTGGTGGGTGTGTCGTCGCCGGCAGGTGAGCAGACGGCGCAGCTCGCGTTCTTCGGGTTGTTCGCACTGCAGCACCGCGGCCAGGAGGCGGCGGGCATCGCGGTGTCGGACGGCAGCAGGGCGAGGCTCCACAAGGACACCGGGCTCATCACCCAGGTGTTCGACAACGAGGTTCTCGCGCCACTGGCGGGATACCACGCAATCGGGCACACGAGATACTCGACGGTGGGTTCCTCGGTGGCGAGGAACGCCCAGCCGTTCCTCGTCGAGACCATGCACGGCCCGCTGGCCGTCGCTCACAACGGCAGCCTCGTGAATGCCGCGGAGCTGCGCGACGAACTTCTGCAGCGCGGGTTCGGTCTCACGGCCACCAGCGACACAGAGGTCATGGCCCTGATGCTCGCGGCGTCGAGCGGCCGCACATGGGAGGACCGCCTGGAGCGCACGATGCCGTCGTGGAAGGGCGCCTACTCACTCGTGATCCTCGGAGCCGACTGCGTGGTGGCGGCACGCGACCCGTGGGGTTTCCGGCCGTTGTCGGTGGGACGGCTGCCCGAGGGCGGCTGGGTCGTGGCGTCCGAGACGTGTGCGCTGCACACCCTCGGCTGTGTCGACATCTCCGAGGTGGAGCCGGGTGAGATCGTCACCGTGCGCGGTGACGAGATCTCGCGCCGCCGCACTCCTGCGGCCTACGGCGGGACGTCGCGTTGCTCCTTCGAGTTCGTGTACTTCTCCCGTCCGGACAGTGAATGGGACGGGAGAAGCGTGCACGCGGTGCGCCAGCGACTGGGGCAGAGGCTCGCGGAGGAGAGCCCCGTCGATGCGGATGTGGTCGTTCCCGTGCCCGACAGCTCCATCCCCGCCGCCATCGGATTCTCCCGTGCATCGGGCATCCCCTTCAACGATGGGCTCATCAAGAACCGGTACATCGGCCGCACCTTCATCGAACCGTCCCAGTCGTTGCGCGAGCGGCGGGTCGCGATGAAGTTCAATGCTCTCGTGGAGAACCTCCGAGGGAGGCGTGTCATCGTGATCGACGACTCGCTCGTGCGCGGCACCACTGCGGGCCCACTGGTGAGGATGATCCGCGAGGCGGGCGCCACCGAGGTGCACCTGCGCATCACCTCCCCGGCCGTGATGCACCCGTGCTTCATGGGGGTCGACATGGGCACCTACGACGAGCTGATTGCCTCGCGCATGGGCATGGAGGAACTGCGGGCCCACGTCGGGTGCGACAGCCTCGAGTTCCTCTCCGTGGACGGAATGATGGCCGCCATCGACCGGACAGAGGGCTACTGCACTGCCTGCTTCACCGGTGAGTACGCAATCGACACGACGGCGGTCCGGCTGCGTTCGCGTGAGGTGACCCCGGCATGAGGATCCTCGTGCTCGGGTCGGGCGGCCGGGAGGATGCCATCGCGTGGGCCCTGGAATGGGGCCCACGTGCGTGCGAGGACGAGGTCACCGTTGCCCCGGGCAACGCAGGATCGTCGCGGAGACTCAGCCTCGACATCCTCGACCCGGCGGCTGTCGTGGATGCCTGCGGCCGGATGTCGGCCGACCTCGTGATCGTCGGACCGGAGACGGTGCTCGAGGCCGGTGTCACCGACGCCCTGCGCGCGTCCGGGTTCGCGGTGTTCGGACCCTCGCGTGATGCGGCACGTCTCG
>JBMUAQ010000073.1:0-10943 GCA_049454855.1 Ilumatobacteraceae bacterium | reverse complement strand
CCTGGTTGGTGAAGGAATTGCTCATCACGAAGCTGGGGTGGCCGGTGGCGCAGCCGAGGTTCACGAGGCGGCCCTCGGCCAGGACGATCACCGAGTGACCGTCGGGGAACGTCCAGAGGTCGGTCCCGGGCTTCAGCTCATCGCGTGTCGCGCCGCTGCGGGCGAGACCCGCCATGTCGATCTCGTTGTCGAAATGGCCGATGTTGCAGACGATCGCGTTGTGCTTCATGCCGGCCATGTGCTCGGTGGTCACGATCGCCTCGTTGCCGGTGGCGGTCACGAAGATGTCCGCCTCGCCCAGCACCGACTCGAGCGTGTCGACCTGGTAGCCCTCCATCGCCGCCTGGAGTGCGTTGATGGGGTCGATCTCGGTGACGATCACCCGAGCGCCCTGGCCGCGCAGCGACTGCGCACATCCCTTGCCCACGTCGCCGTAGCCGCACACCACCGCCAGCTTGCCCGCGATCATGACGTCGGTGGCACGGTTGATGGCGTCGATCAGCGAGTGGCGGCAGCCGTAGAGGTTGTCGAACTTGCTCTTCGTGACGGAGTCGTTCACGTTTATGGCCGGGAACAGGAGCTCGCCGTCCTTGGCCATCTTGTAGAGACGCTTCACACCGGTGGTGGTCTCCTCGGTGACGCCCTTGATGTGGCGCGCCATGTCGGTCCACTTGGTCGGCTCGGTGCGCAGGGAGCGCTGCAGCAGGCCGAGGACGATCGCAAGCTCGGGGTTGGAGGCCGACGTGGGGTCGGGAACCTGACCGGTGCGCTCGTACTCCACGCCCTTGTGCACGAGCAGGGTCGCGTCACCGCCGTCGTCGAGGATCATGTTCGCGTGCCCGCCGTCGGGCCAGGTCATCATCTGCTCGGTGCACCACCAGTACTCCTCGAGCGTCTCGCCCTTCCATGCGAACACAGGGACACCCTGCGGGTTCTCGGGGGTTCCCTCGGGACCGATCACCACCGCGGCGGCGGCGTGGTCCTGGGTGGAGAAGATGTTGCAGCTCGCCCAGCGCACCTCGGCCCCGAGCTCCACCAGTGTCTCGATGAGCACCGCCGTCTGGATGGTCATGTGCAGCGAACCCGAGATGCGCGCACCGGCGAGCGGCTTCGAGGGGCCGAACTCCCGCCTCAGCCACCGAAGGCCGGGCATCTCGTGCTCGGCGAGGTGGATCTCCTTGCGGCCGAACGGAGCGAGGCTCAGGTCGGCGACGCGGTAGTCGTGCTTCTGAAGTGCGGGCATGGGGTACTCCTGTGGTTGCGCGCGGATTCGTGTGACCGTGCGGCTGGGGCCCACTGGCACCGGTCGATTCAGCCGAGTCGGTCTTCCACCCTAGCCGTGCCGGCTGCCGCCACCGGTGAGACCCCGGGCGGTCAGGACCCGAAGGTGGGCGGTATCCCGCGGGCCGCGATGATCCCCGTGATCCGCACGTGCTCCGCGTCGTCGGCCGTTTCTGCCTCGTCGGCCAGCATCACGGCGATGTCGTCGACCACGGGGTACTTCAGGCGCAGCCGCGGGTTGTACAGGAAGTTCTCGTCCTCCACGTAGTGGAGCGGGCCCTTGTCGGCGGGACAGGCGAGAATCGCCAGCAGTCGGGTGTCGATGGCCATGTGTGTTCCCCTTCGTTCCCGTGACCTCAGGCCGATGCAACCATCGACAGGATCGCGGCCACGTGCTCGTCACATTCTGCCCTCGTGGCGGCCTCGAGGTTCAACCTCAGAAGTGGCTCGGTGTTCGACGGCCGGAGGTTGAACCACCAGTCGCCGCAGTCGACGGTGAGCCCGTCGAGCCGGTCCTGGGGCCGGTCCGCGAACCTCGTCGCCACCATGTCGATCACCGCCGCGGTGTCGGCGACCTCGGTGTTGATCTCCCCGCTCGCTTCGTACCGCTCGAAGGGCACCCGCACCGCGGACAACGGCGCACCGGCGCGCGACATCTCCGCCAGCACCAGAAGCGACGCGATGATGCCGCTGTCGGCCCTGTAGTTGTCGCGGAAGTAGTAGTGCGCGCTGTGCTCGCCGCCGAACACCGCACCGGTCTCTGCCATCACCTGCTTGATGAAGGAGTGTCCCACCTTCGTCCGCACGGGGTTGCCGCCGTTCTCGCGGATGACCTCGGCGACCGCGCGCGAACAGATGAGGTTGTGCAGCACGGTGGCACCCGGGTTCGCCCGCAGCACCGCGGCGGCGAGGATCGCGGTGGTGGTGGAGCCGCTCAGGCCCCTTCCCTTCTCGTCCACCACGAACACCCGGTCGGCGTCGCCGTCGAAGGCCAACCCGACGTCGAAGCCACCCGAGACCACGCGTGCCTGCAGGTCGCGCTGGTTGGCGGGCTGGATCGGATCGGCGGGATGGTTGGGGAAGGTCCCGTCAAGTTCGCCGTACATGACCTCGAGCTCCACCGACGGGAGACGGGAGAACACCGCGGGCACGATGAGACCGCCCATGCCGTTCGCAGTGTCGGCGACGACCTTCATCGGCGCGATGGCCGTCGGTTCGACGAACGACACAACATGGTCGGCGAACTCGTCCAGCATGTCGCGCCCGGCCACGGCGCCCCGGGCGGCCACTGCGGACGGACCCGAACCGGCGAGGACCCTGCGCGCAGTGTCGCGCACGTCGGCAAGCCCCGACTCGATGCCCACGGGCCGCGCACCCGACAGGCAGAACTTCACGCCGTTGTACTGCGCGGGGTTGTGGGATGCGGTGAACATCGCACCGGGAAGGCCGAGCGACCCGGCGGCGAAATACACGAGGTCGGTGCTGGCGAGCCCGAGATCGATCACGTCGGCCCCCGTCGACGTCACGCCGTCGGTGAACGCGGAAACGAGTGACTCACCGGTGCGGCGCATGTCGCGCGCCACGATCACAGTGGGTGAACCGACGAACAATGCGAACCCCACCCCGAGTGCATGCGCAACTTCGTCGTTCATCTGGTCGGGGGTGGTTCCCCGCACGTCGTAGGCCTTCACGATCGCGTCCAGGACGCGCGGGTCAGTCGCCATCGGTGCCCGAGGCTACTGGTGCGTCGGCATCCTCACCGACCGCCGAACGCCGCGGCGGTACGGCCGTGCCGTAGCGGAGCCTGCGCCGCGCGAACAGCACGACAAGCGCGATGCCCGCGAACGTGAGCAGGTAGCCGGAGCGGTCGAGTGAGGACGGTTCGTACGACATCTCGACGGTGGTGGCCTCCGGCACCACCACCATCATGTTCGGTGCGGCACGGTGGATGGTCGCGGCACCCTTCACGCGCCAGTTCGGGAAGTAGCTCACCTTCACCAGAACCGGCACTCCGGTGCGGTCGACATCGAAGCGAACCGATTCCTCGCCGACCTCCACGTTCGTCACCTTCACGGGCGGCAGGGACCTTGTCTGCACCTCGCCCGCGGGCAACACGATGTCCACCTGGCGGCCGGGGTCACCCGGGTTTCCCACCCGTCGTTCCGCGTCGACTGCCACGTCCGTTCGTTGCCAACCCTCCGCACCCGACGCAACAGGGAGAGCACCCCACTCGTCACCGTGCTGGAACCAGGACATGCCCACCTCGAGCCACCGCTCGCGCTGGTCACCGGGTCGTTCGGTGACCACCACGGGCTCCGCTGCGAGCGGCTCCACGATGGCGGTGTCGGTGATCTCGTAGATGCGCCACGGCCCGCTGGAGGCGACCTCGACGAGGTCTGACTGCCCGCGGGCGGACTCGATCGCCTCGGGGGTGAACGCCATGTAATAACGGATGCCGAGCTGGCGCATGTAGCGCACACCGCGGGCCGCGTCGTTGTTGTCGTAGCGCAGCTCCCGCACGGGGTTGCTGCTCTGCTTCGAGAGGGCCGCCGCCGCAACGAAGTGGTACGGCGTGGTCCCGGCGGCCTCGAAGTAGAGACCCTCCATCGAGCCGATGCAGCCGTCGGTCCAGAACGGAAGAAGCATCAGACCCATGGTGGTGCCGTACTTGTTCAGTTCGCCCGAGTTCTCCCACAGCGCGCGGCCGCACCCGTGGCCGGGGTCGTCACCGAGGCGCTTCATGGTCTGCACCACGTCGTGGTACTCACCGTACGCACTCTTGCCCTCGTACCCGGAGAAGTTCCAGCGCGCCCAACCGTCGCTGAACGCGCGTGCCGACGGGAACTTGAACGGCCCCCACACGTAGCTGGTGCCCGACGAGGTCGACTCCACACGCGCGCCGGGCAGGCTCTGGTAGCGCACGCCGAGCACCACCATGCACACGAGTGCGACCGAGGCGATCACCGCGGATGCCTCGTTCAAGTGCAGCGGCCGCGGGATGCTGCCGGGGTTGCGCTGCATCTGCACCGCCTGGCGGACGAACGTCCACACCTCGAGCACGCCGATCATGGCGAGCATGTAACGCAGGAGGTAGAAGAACGGCAGGATGCGCGGGTTCCACAGCAGACCGATCACGGGAAGGCTTCCCTGTGCCACCTTCACTCCGATCATGAGGACGATCGCGTACACACCCATCCACGTGCCGAGGAATCTGCGCCGGGCCACCGAGCCGACGAAACCCGCCACGGCGAGCAGTGCCAGCAGCCAGTTGAAGGTGTCGTTCAGGGGGAAATACATCTGCCACAGGGAATCCGAACCGCCGCTCGGCCTCGGCTCGTACTTCATGTCGGTCATGAAGGCGTGGTTGCCGAGGAACGGCACCACCCAGAACGCCGACAGCAGCACCGCCGTGAGGAGCGTGGTGAACCCGAACCACATCCGCTGCAGGTCGCGCTTCATCACCACCATGAGGGCGGCACCGAGGAACACGAAGATGAGCACGATGCCGTGGCACAGGGCCGACAATGAGATGACGACCGCTGTCAACGCGCGGTAGCGGCCGTCGTCCAGCCCGCGGGCCATGAGCCCGAGACCGAGCACCGCCAGCGCGAGGGCGATCGAGAACGAGAACTCGCCCGCCATGGTGGACGCCAGGTTCCCGCCGTAGATCGTGAAGCTCTCGTCGTAGAGGAAGAGCACCGCCCCGACGGCACAGAGCTCGGGCAACGGGTACGCGAGACGGGCGACGCGACCCATCGCCCACGCCGCGGCGGGGAACGCAACCAGGCCGCTGACCGCGACGATCTTGAAGGCGATCCCGTAGGGCAACACGGTGTCGAGCAGCAGGATGAAGAACGCCGGCACCACCATGTAGAAGCGGTACACGGGCAGCCCCGCATACCAGTCCATGCTCCAGCCCGTGATCCGCAGGTTCGGCAGGAGCACGTCGCGGAGGTATGCCGGCGCCCACACGTGCGCCCCCATGTCGCCGCCGGTCGGCGTGTTGTTGCGCAGGATCAGGGATGGCTGGACCGTTGCCAGCACCATGAGGGTGGCCCCCAGCACCACGAAGGTGGTGATCATCGAGCGGACAGTGTGTGCGGCCTCCGATTCGACGGAGGGTGCTGCTTCGACCGTGCCGTCCGGCGTCCCGTCGTTGTTCGGCAACCCGTCGTCGGCCACCGGAGCAGGATAGGTGGTCATCGCACGAGCGAGACGACGGCGATGCCGCACGCATTGAAGGTCATGTGCGCCACGATCGGCAGGCCGAGCCTTCCCGTCCTCGCGTAACAGATGCCGAGCACGACGGCGAACGCGAACAGACCGGGGAACTCGACCGGCTGCAGGTGCACCGCAGCGAAGACGAGCCCGCCCACGATCACGGAGGCCAGCGCACCCCACGAGTTCGCGAGACCCTGCAGGAGCCCGCGGTACATCAGTTCCTCCACCACGGGTGCGGCCACGACCACCACGACCACGAGCAGGAGAAACCATGCGCCGGGGGCGGAATCGGAGAGCTCACGCGCCCTGCGCTCGACCTCATCGGGGGCGAACGCACCGGGGAAGAGCCTGCTCAGCGGCCAGTTCACCACCAGCACCAGCCCGAACTGGGACACCACGCCGATGGGCACGCCCCACCAGAAATCCGGCCACCTGAAGGCCAGGCCGTAGTCGTGGCGCAGGGAACCACTGCCGATCCCGCGCGAGAGCATCGTCACGAACATCACGAACACACCCCACAGCGCGAGCGCCGACAGCGCGGTGATCCACACGGGGAACCGGTCGGTGTCGTCGGACGGCCGCCACACGAGGCCGACAGTGAGGAGTGCCGCGAGGTTCCCCAGGAGGAACGCGCCGAACCAGTAGCTGGTGGCCCTGCGGGCCGTGAGCGCGGGGAAGTTGGGGATGCGGTCCATCGACCGCGTCAGCCGGCGAGGCGTCCCGCGCCGTACGTGTGCACGCGGTGACGCCGGTCCTCGAGGTGCCAACCGCTCGGGGCCTTCGTGCGGTCCGCGTGGACCGTGCACAGGTCGTACGCATGGGGGTCACGCTCGACCGTCAGGTCATCGAGCCACACGAGGGAACGTGAGTACTGGTACGTGAGTGTCACCGCTGCGGGGTGCACGCAACCCTGTCTGGTGCAGTGGCGAGCCATGCCGAGAAAAGTAGTGGCGGATGACCCCCGGGGCCGGGGATACATGCCTCCACCCCGCCCGTAGCATGAGGCCATGTCAGAGCTGCCTCCCCCGCCGCCTCCGCGCAACGAGCCCCCGCGATCCCCGTTCAGGAGCCCGCGACAGAAGCCGCAGGGCGAACAGGGTGCACGTCCGCCGATGCCACGGTGGGCCATCTGGGCGATCGTGGCGGTCATCGTCGCACTCGCCTTCGGCGCACAGTTCCTCAGCCCCAGCACCGGTGAGCGCCTCACCTACACCGAGTTCCTCGCCCAGGTGCGCAACGGCGACGTCAAGAGCGTCACCATCAACAACGCCACGAACACGATCAGCGGCACCCTCACCGACGGCGGCAAGTTCACCACCACGGGTGCCGTGAACCTCAGCGATGCCGACGAGCAGCTGCTCAAGCAGATGGGTGTCGACTACGACTACAAGACCCCGCAGGCCAACTGGTTCACCAGCCTCGTGCCGATCGTCCTGCCGTTCCTCTTCGTCATCGCGTTCTTCATGTGGATGCAGCGCCGTGCCATGGGCCAGCAGGGCAACATCATGTCCATCGGCCGCAGCAAGGCGAAGGCCTACCAGGCAGACAAGCCCTCCACCACGTTCGCCGATGTCGCCGGCTACGACGGCGTGAAGCTCGAGATCAAGGAGGTCGTCGACTTCCTCCGCATGCCCGAGCGCTTCAAGGAGATCGGCGCCCGGGTGCCGAAGGGCATCCTGCTGGTCGGGCCCCCCGGCACCGGCAAGACACTCTTCGCCCGGGCGATCGCAGGCGAGGCCGGGGTGGGCTTCCTCTCGGTCACCGGATCCGACTTCATGGAGATGTTCGTGGGCGTCGGTGCGAGCCGTGTCCGCGACCTGTTCCAGCAGGCCCGGAAGATGGGCAAGGCCATCATCTTCATCGACGAGATCGACTCGATCGGCCGCAAGCGCGGTGCCGGGCTCGGCGGCGGGCACGACGAGCGCGAGCAGACGCTGAACCAGTTGCTCGCGGAGATGGACGGTTTCGAGACCGTCGAGGGGATCGTCATCCTCGCGGCCACCAACCGCCCCGACATCCTCGACCCCGCACTGCTGCGCCCCGGTCGCTTCGACCGCCAGGTCGTGGTGCCGTTGCCCGAGTACGAGGAGCGCCTGGCCATCCTGAAGGTGCACTCGCGCGACAAGCGCATGGGTGCCGACGTCGACCTCGAGACCATGGCGAAGGCAACACCCGGCATGAGCGGCGCCGACCTCGCCAACCTCGTGAACGAGGCCGCGCTGTTCGCGGTGCGCCGCGGCAGCGCCCAGATCGAGCGCATCGACTTCGAGAACGCGCGCGACCGCGTGGTCATGGGCGCCCGCCGTGAGAGCCTCGTGCTGAGTGCGGAGGAGAAGCGGGCCACCGCGTACCACGAGGGCGGACATGCCGTGCTCGCTGCCGTGCTGCCGAACAGCGACCCGCTCCACAAGGTCACCATTCTCCCCCGGGGCATGGCTCTCGGCGTCACGTGGACACTCCCCGAGGAGCGCCACACGTACTCCCGCGAGTACTTCGAGGACGTCATCTGCAAGGCCATGGGAGGCCGCGTCGCGGAGAAGATCGTGTTCGGCCACCTGAACAGCGGCGCCGCGAACGACCTCGAGCAGGCCACGAACATCGCCCGGCGCATGGTGCGCGAGTGGGGCATGTCCGACTCCGTCGGCCCGATGGCGTGGCACGGCCAGCAGCAGGTGTTCCTCGGCGAGGACCTCATGACGAGCGGTCGCGAGTACTCCGATGCCACCGCCAAGATGATGGACGACGAGATTGCCCGAATCCTGCGCGAGCAGGAGCTGCGCGCGCACGACCTGCTGGTGCGTCACCGCCGCGGTCTCGACCTCGTGGCCGAGGAGCTGCTCTCGCACGAGACAATCGATGGGCCAACTGTCGGACGGCTGGTGCAGCAGGGTCTCGACAGCCCCGCCCCGACGGAGTCCCCGATCGCCTGACCCGTGCGGGTGCCGGGCGCTAGTCCGGCGTCACCGAACCGAGACCGTGCTCGGGCGTGGAGCCCGGGTACCTGCACTCTGCCACCGCGGCCCACAGGTCCTGTGCCTTCACGGGCCCCATGAAGCCGGCCCGCACCGTTCCCTCCCCGTCGGCAACGACGAGGCACGGCACGGCATCGATCGCGTATCTCCTGTGGAGGTCGGTGTGTGCCGAGTACTCGACCTCCACCACCGCCACCTCGCGCGAGCGCAGCACCTCCGCCTTGCGCACGGTGTCTCGGCACGCGTCGCACGTTGCCGACGTGAAGAGCAGCACGATCCACTGTGCGGACGGCTCGTCGAAGTCGGCGCGGTCCACCTGGGTGGGAAGTGCGAAGCCGCCCTGCGTCGGGGCGTCGGGTCGGCGCCGGCGCAGCAGAGCAGACGTCACCACGGCCACGGCCGCCGCCGCCAGGACGGCGAGGACGTTGTTCACCGTCCCGGCCTCACGGGCAGACCACCGACGATCGTGAAACCCACCAGTCCGTGGTTGCGTGCCATCCTCCGCTGCACAGCAACGGGGACCGTGGCCTCGACGACCACCTCCCCCGGCGGAACCTCGGCCGGCACGTCGAGACTCGCGACAGATGCGGGCCCGAGCGCGACGTTCTCCAGTCCCGGGATCGCCACCTTGCCTCCGGGACCGAACGCCGACACCGTGAACGTGCCCTCGAGAGCCGTGGTGTTCAGCACGGACACCGCGTTCAGAGCACCGCCCACGAGGCCGCTCGGCAGTCGCCACACGGTCGACACGAGCCCGTCCGCGAGGCCGTTCGTGACCGCGGTGAACGAACCGTTCGACGTGCTCTGTGACAGCACGTGCTCGACCACGATCTCGGGCCCGTCGAGCACCGACACCACCATCGCGTGGTCACCCTTCGGCAGGTCGACCGTGCGGGCGGTGTTGATCGCGACGATCCCGCCCGCTGGCACGGCGATCTCCTGCGACGGGGTGGCCGCCACGTTCGTCTCGTCAACCGGCAGGCCGTTCGTGATGCCCTCCCCGAAGAAGGTGACCTGCACCGTTGCATCGGTGTCGCCCGGGTTGTGCGCAACGAGGAGTTCCTCCACCTGCGGGCCGGTGCGGCCGGAGGTGAACCACCACTGGCCGAGCGGACGCGGGCTGCCGACGGTTGTGGAGTACCCGAGACGCCCGAGACCGAGGTAGTGCTGGATGCGCGACGTGACGACACGACCGGTGGTGGCATTCACGGACACCGCGAGTCTCGGCTCGTCGGCGGCACCGAGCTCGGGCATCGAGAAACTCCGCGCGGTCCGCGGTGCGATCACGAGACCGATGAGGTTCGCGGGGCGGCGCGGGCCGTCCTTCGTGGTGTACGTGAGGTCGATGACAGCGGTGTCGGGATACGGGTTCGTCACCACGATGCGCTGCTTGCTCCCCTGTGCCGTGAAACCGTCCGCGAAGTACCAGGTGGACGATGTGTCGGGGGCACACTGCGAGGTCACGTCGCCACCGGGGAAATCCAGCTGCTGCTCCACCGTGCCCGAAGTGCCCACGAGCTCCACGTGGGGCACCACCACACCGACCGTGGCACCGCGGAGGAACTCGTACTGGGTGCGAGAGCGCGGCGGCACGGTGACCGGCACCTGCACTGCTGCGTCCGCACCCATCAGCGTGACCGACGCGACGAGGTCGGTGTCGCCGGGGTTCGAGATGTTCACGAACGCGCTCGTCACGCCGTCGCCGCCCGCCGCGCCCGGACAGAACCACGACGAGCTGATCCGTCGACCCTCGGACACCTGGGGGAATGCCGACAGGCGTTCGTTCGCCGCCGACGCACCCTCGCGGCCACCGGCGTCGTGGCGCTCCACCAGAACGATGCCGGTCGCACCGGCGGCAACCAGCAGGCCGACGGCGAGACGCCGCACGACGGCGCCGGCCCGTCCCGCGCTCATGCGCGTTCCCCCATCACGATCGCCGCACCCTGCTCCAGCACGGCACCGGCACGGCGCGAGCGGCGGCGGCGTCGCGGCAGGGCGACGCGCAGCGTGGCGAGCCACAGCAGCACCACGACCATCACGACCGTCTTCATGAGGATCGACCCCTCGTACGACACCGTGACCCTCCCCGCGCCCGGCCCGAGGTCGTAGGCGTTGGTGAGTCCGAAAGCGGGCGACGGTGCGCGCCGCGTACCATCGGCACCGGTGAGCGTCCAGCGGGTGGTGTAGGGCACCGCGAGGTGCACGGTTCCTGCCGGCACCTCCCCCGAGACAGTCGTATCGCCGGGCAGACCCGGCAGGACTGCGGTCGCGCCCGAGAGGTCGGCCGCGATGACCGACTCCGCCCCCGCCGAGCGGGCAGCCTCGGCACCGGCCGGGGAGAGTATCGATGTGATGGGGAGCCACGCCGAGTTCTCGAAGACTGCAAGGTCGGGCGACGAGTAGCGCCTCCTGAAATCGAGCTGCCGCGCCATCGCGTCTGTCAGTCCCGCCGGGGCGGCGACGGGGTGC
>JBMUAQ010000072.1:0-11038 GCA_049454855.1 Ilumatobacteraceae bacterium | reverse complement strand
GTCTCGCCTCGGGCGTGTAGATCTCGATGCGGTACTCGAACCCGAACAACCGCTCGTTGCGCGGCCGTGTCCACACCATGGAGTCGAACGGCGACAGGAGCGCCCGTGCGCGCACGGTCCGCGGACGGGCCGCGGCAGGGTGCAGGTACGCAGGCTCGCGCCAACCCTCCACCGCCACCTTCTGCAGCGAACCGTCCTCCACCAGCGATGCCAGCGCGGCCCTCGCCGCAGGTCCGCTGAGATGGTGGTAATCCAGCAGATCGGCTGCCGTGGCGACACCGTGCGACGCCGCGGCGCGCAGCAGCAGCGACCTCATCGCATCATGCGGCTCGGGTACTGGCAGCGCCAGCACAGCGGCGGGGAACGCGTGGTGAGGTGCCATGTACACACGGGCGAAGTCGCGCTCGCGTCGACGGGCCGTGACCTGACCCGTCCAGAACAGCCACTCGAGGATGGTCTTGCCCTTGTCCCAGTCCCACCACTGCCCCTTCGGGCCGCTGCGCGTGCTCACCTCGCCGGCCACGATGCCCCCGGGTGCGGAGTTCACGCGCTCGAGGATGTCGCGCACCATCGCCGGGTTGCGCCTCGCGGCGTCGCGCACGCCCGCCCACACACGGTCACCGTTCGCGGCCTGGCGCATGCGCATGCGGCTGAGCGGGTGGTGGTCGATCGGAAGGAGGCTGGCGGCGTGGCACCAGTACTCGTACACCTCCCCGCGCTCCACCGCCCGCGGGATGAGGTCACGCGGGTGATCGCCCAGGCGCGCGAAGAGCGGCAGTTCCTGGCTGCGCACCAGCACGTTGACACTGTCGATCTGCACCACACCGACGGTGTCCAGCACACGTCGCAGGTGACGCGCGTCCACACGTCCCGTGGGTCGTGGGGAGGCGAGACCCTGTGCCGCGACGGCGATGCGCCGCGCGGAGGCCGCCGAAATCTCAGTCGGCAACGGTGATGGTGACCGACTCGATCACCACGTCGGTCACGGGCCTGTCGCCGCGGCCAGTCGGCACCTTCTGCATCGCGTCGACGACCTCGAGACCCTTCACCACCACGCCGAAGTGGTTGTACTGCGGCGGGAGGCCGACCCCGTTCGGACCGCTGATCAGGAAGAACTGCGAGCCGTTGGTGTTCGGGCCGGCGTTCGCCATTGCCATGGAGCCGATCTGGTACTTGGTCTTCACCGGCTCGTCCTCGAAGCGGTACCCGGGGCCACCCGTGCCGGTTCCGCCGGGGTCGCCGCCCTGGCACACGAACCCGTCGATGATGCGGTGGAAGATGATGCCCTCGTAGTACCCGTAGCCGGCGAGGAACACGAAGTTGTTCACGGTCTTCGGTGCGTTCAGGGCGTCGAGGGCGATGACCATCGTGCCCATGCTCGTCACCATCGTGGCGGTGTAGCGCTTGGCGGGGTCGATGCCGAACTCGGGCACGTCGTTGAACTTCTGTGTCTTCGGGGCGGAACCATCGAGAGCAGGAAAGGGATAGGGCATGGGAGCACGCTACAAGGCGGTGCCCCTGATGACCCGTGGCCTACGATCGCTCCGTGAGCAACGCACCGTCGGACGGACCCGACCTCGACCGCATCGAACGCGACCTCGCCGACGTGGAGACCGCGCTCGCGCGACTCGAGGACGGCAGCTACTGGACGTGCGAGGTCACCGGGGAACGCATCCCCGACTCCGTGCTGGCGGCGAACCCCGTCGCACGCCGCTCGTCCTGAGCGCCGCCGTCAGTTGTCGCGCAGCTTGGAGAGAAGCCGGAGCATCTCCATGTACAGCCACACCAGCGTGACCAGCAGACCCATGGCGCAGTACCACTCCATGTAGGCAGGCATCTTCTCGCGCTCGGCGGTGTCGATCATGTCGAAGTCGAGCGCCAGGTTGGCTGCCGCGACCGCCGTGACCACGAGGCTCACGATGATGCCGAGGCCGGTTCCCTGCGTCATGTACGACGGGGTCGACCCGAACAGGCCGATCAGCCACGACACCAGGTAGAAACCCAGGACCCCGAGGGTGGCCCCCATCACGATGCGGCGGTACCGGGCGTTCACCTTGATCATCCCGGCCCGGTACATCAGCAGCATCACAGTGAACACACCGAGGGTTGCACCGATGGCCTGCACCACGATGCCGTCGTATGCGCTCTCGTAGGCCCTGCTGATGGCACCCAGCACCACGCCCTCGGCCACCGCGTACACGGGCGCGAGCCAGCGCGAGGCATGCGGCCTGAACTGCGCGGCCAGCACCGCGATGAGCCCCACCACGAATCCGCCGATCACCCAGCCGACGGGGAAGCTCACGACGGTGCCGTCGGCAGCGGTGTCGGTGGCGAACCATGTGAACGTGCCCGCGGCAACCATGAGAAGTAGGAGCATCAGCGTTGCGCTCGCGGCACCGGATGCAGTGGCAAGCCCGCCGTGCCAGCGCGTCACCGGGTCGTGCGCGAGACCGGGTTCGACACCGACCACCGACTGCGGATCGGGTGCGGCCCATCCGGATTGCCGGTCGTCGCGGCCCGCGGCGGCGTTCAGGGAATCGGGTGAGAGGAGTGGGTTCGGCATGACCAGAACTTATCGGTGCGAGATTCGGTGAGAACGTCAATCGGGCGAGAATTCACCAGAAAAAACGGTGCAGAAACGTCGTGCTCCGGCACGTTGTCAGTGAACACTCCGTCTGTATCCTGCCCGTATTCGGTCACACGACCGAGAGGGAAGACGGGGTGAAAAGTGGCGAAGGATCGCATCGACCGCGACGAGGAAGATCTTGTCCGTCTCTACCTCACCGACATCGGTCAGTACGCGCTCCTCACCAAGGACGACGAGGTCCGTCTCGCCAAGGCCATCGAGGCCGGCAAGGAAGCAGGCGAGAAGCTTGCCAACTCCAAGAACCTGAACGTCACCCAGAAGCGCGACCTGCGCAAGGCCGTCCGCGAGGGAGAGGTGGCCGAGCGCGCCTTCGTGCAGTCGAACCTCCGTCTCGTCGTGTCGATTGCCAAGAAGTACCAGGCATCCGGTCTGCCGCTGCTCGACCTCATCCAGGAGGGCAACCTCGGCCTCATGCATGCTGTCGAGAAGTTCGACTGGCGCAAGGGCTTCAAGTTCTCGACGTACGCCACCTGGTGGATCCGCCAGGCCATCACCCGCGGAATCGCCAACACGGGCCGCACCATCCGCCTCCCTGTGCACGCCGGCGACACCCTCGCCCGGCTGCAGAAGGCCCGCTCGCGCCTCGAGCTGAAGTTCGGCCGCCCCGCCACCCTCGCCGAGCTGTCGAAGGAGGTGGAGATGCCCGAGGACAAGGTCACCGAGGCGCTCCGCTTCGCCGCAGAGCCGCTGTCGCTCAGCGAGCCGCTGCGCGAGGACGGCGATGCAGAGCTCGGTGACGTCGTCGAGGACCGCTCCGCCGAGGAGCCCTTCGAGGTCGCGCACGCCGCACTTCTCCCCGAGGAGATCCAGCGCCTTCTCGCACCGCTCGACGAGCGCGAGCGCGAGATCCTGCGCCTGCGGTTCGGCCTCGACGGGAAGGGCGAGCCGCGCACGCTCGAGGAAGTGGGCGAGCACTTCAACCTCACCCGTGAGCGCATCCGCCAGATCGAGGCGCGCGCCATGAGCAAGCTGCGTCACCCGAGCAGCGACACCGGCGCGCGCGACCTCCTGTCGGTCTAGTCCGCCGGCGGTTCCACGCGCACCGCGCGCACGGCACCGTCGACGGCTGCGACCACACCCACACCCACGATCACAGGCACCACCGCGCGCGCCAACCAGGCCGGCCCGAACATGGGCACCCAACCGGCCGTCACCTGCGCACGCACCAGAACGGCCGCCACCACGAGTGCCGCACCCGCGCCCGCGGCAACCGATGACGCCACCCAGTCGTTCACCGGCGGTGTGGTCCCGTCCGGTCGCGGCGCGCGCGGACGCGACAACCAGTGCCCCACGTTGGAGGCCGCGAGTCCCGCAAGACAGAACAGCGCGAGCACCGGCGTGATCCGCGCCACCGACGGCATCGCCCACCACTGCAGGAAACCCACGAACGTGCCCGCCACGGTGACCCACCGCAGGAACCCGTACCAACGCCGCCGCGCACCGCGGGCAACCAACGCGGCAACGAACAGTGCCGGCACCACGAGCGCCCACCACATCATGGTCGCGGCACCGCGCAGGTACAGCGTGCCCCGCACGGTGACGGGGCTTCCGTTCACCTTCATCGGCACCGACCACGTCTGCACCGTGCCGTTGCCGTCCGTCGCAACCGGCGCAGCGGCACCCATCCAGTGGATGCGGTGGTCGTGCCACATGGCGATGCCGTTGCGGGCGGTGACCACCCACTTCTCCGCCGCACCCGACGGTCCGGGATCGGTGCGGCCGTACCTGTCGCCGTTCATGCGCGAGGTGCGCGACGCGGTGTTCTCCTCCACGGTGCCGTCCGCTGCAATGCGCATGTACGGCTCACCGTCGTAACCGGGAATCCCCACGGTGTTGCCTCCCGCCGCCACACGCAGGAACGAATCACCGCCCACCACGTCCACCATGAACCCGGCCGGCGCCGAGCCCTCCACGGACTCCACCACACTCTGCGTGTCACGCGGTTTCACGTCGTCGCCGGACCCGAAGTGACCGGGCACGGCTGAGGCGACCATCAACAGGGCAAAGACGGCTCGCACCGAACCGACGGTAGTGGGGCCGACAGCGGTGCTCCGTACAGTGATGCCATGGCAGATGCCACGGGGCGCACCGTTCTCCTCCTCAGTGACAATGTCTGGACAGCACACCGCGACGAGATTGCCCGCGTCGCACCGGGTGTGGTGCCCGTGGTCTACGAGGGCAGCGAGCCGCTCCCCCAGGACATCCTCGACACCGTCGACCTCGCGTTCTTCAGCCAGGACTGCTGGCCCGAACGGTCCCGCGGAATCGTGCTGTCCATCATGAAGTCACCGAACCTGCGCTGGCTTCAGACCTTCAGCGCCGGTGTCGACAGCCCGTTCTTCGTCGACCTGATGGAGCGCGGCGTCGTGCTCACCAACGCCTCCGGCGCCACCGCCTCTCCCATCGCCCAGACAGTGGTGATGTACATGCTCGCCCTCAGCCGTGACCTGCGGGCATGGATGCGCAGCCAGGACAGGCACGAATGGAACCGCCACTCGTTCGATGAGCTAGACGGCGCATCGGTTGCGGTGGTGGGGCTCGGGCCGATCGGGGCGGAGGTGGTGAGACTCGCGCAGGCCCTGCGCATGGACGTGGAGGCGGTGCGCCGTGCGCCTGTCGGCAACGAACCCTGCCCCACGTTCCCGCTCACGTCCCTGCACGAGGTTCTCTCGCGTGCCGACTGGGTGGTGTCGGCGCTGCCTCTCACGACCGACACGAGGAACGTGTTCGGTGCAGCGGCATTCGCAGCCATGCGGCCCGGTGCGCGGTTCGTGAACGTTGGCCGCGGCGAGCTGGTCGATGAGACGGAACTCATCGATGCGCTGCGCAGCGGCCGTCTCGCCGGTGCGGCGCTCGACGTCTTCGCCACCGAGCCACTGCCCGACGACAGCCCGCTGTGGGACATGCCGAACGTCATCGTGACCCCGCACAACTCCGGCGGCAGCACCGCCACCCGTGCGCGGGGTGAGCGCATATTCCTCGACAACCTGGCCGCGTGGTGCGCGGGCCGGGAACTGTCGAACCGCATCAACTGACGTCATCAACCGACGACCCGCACGCCCTGCGCGCCGGGTTCCTGCCGTCAGTCGGGCACCCCGACCACATGACCCCCGAACGGAAGGGGTCCCATGCTCACCATATTCATGTCACCCAAGGGCGGCACCGGAACAACCGTCACTGCGGCGGCGTTCGCCGTGGCATCTGCGGAGTCGTCAGGCAGGTCACTCCTCGTCGACATGTGCGGTGACGCACAGGCTGCGCTCGGCATGGCGGAGTCCACCTCACCGGGGCTGAACGACTGGCTCGGCGAGGCAAACGCGGCCGGCGCCGACGATCTCCTCGCGCTCGGCACACCGAACGGGTCGGTGCTCGTGGTGCACCCCGGCAGCAGGTTCGTGAACGGAGCGCCGCGCTGGCACGAACTCACCGGGGCGGTGACCGGCCGCGACTTCCCCGTCATCATCGATGCGGGCACGCAGTTCGTTCCCGACGAACTGCGCGCGGCGGCCGACCGCACGTGGATGGTGGTGCGCCCCTGCTATCTCACGCTCCGGCGCGCAACCCGCCTGCCGCGGCCCGACGGTGTGGTGGTGGTGCGCGAGCCGGGACGCGCACTGACGGTGCGAGACGTGGAGGCAGTGCTCGGTGTGCCGGTGGTGGCCACCGTGCCGTTCGATCCCGCTGTGTCGCGTGCCGTCGATGCCGGTCTGCTCGCGTCACGTTGCGACGACGTCATCGCCCGTCACCTCCCGCCTCTCGCCTGACCACCCGCATGACCGCATACGGCCCGCTCCAGTTGCACATGGAGTCACCCGAGGTGAGGGAGATCATGGTCACCGCCGGCCGGCGCGTGTGGGTGGAGGGCCGCGGTGGCATCAGGGCAGCGGGCGAGCTCACCACCGACCAGGTGCACACCGTGATCGAACGCATCACCCGTTTCTCCGGCCGGAGGGTGGATCTCACCTCGCCGGTGGTGGATGTGCGGCTCGACGACGGGTCACGGGCGTGCATCGTGCTTCCGCCGGTTGCGGTGGACGGACCCACCATCTGCATCAGGCGGTTCACCCGTTCGGTGCTGCCACTCACCGCGTTCACGGACGATGAAGGGGTCCATGAACTGCGCCGTCTGGTGTCGACGCGCGCGAACGTGGTGGTGTCAGGTGCAACCTCCACGGGGAAGACCTCCCTCCTCGCGTCACTCGTGGCGGTGGTGCCACCGCGCGAACGCATCGTCACCGTGGAGGACACCACCGAACTCGACCCCCCGAACCCCCACGTCGTGCGGCTGCAGACACGTCCTGCGAACACCGACGGTGTAGGGGCGGTGACCGCACGCGACCTTGTGCGCGCCTCCATGCGACTGCGGCCCGACAGGCTCGTGGTGGGTGAGGTGCGCGGGGGCGAGGTGGTCGACATGCTCGTTGCCCTCACGTCAGGTCACGACGGGTGCCTCTCCACCGTGCACGCACGGTCGGCCGACGACGCCCGCGAGCGGCTGGTCACTCTCGCCCTGCGGGACAACCCGCAGTTCGACCGCCCCGCACTCGCCGCGCTCGTGCACCAGGCGGTCGATGCCGTTGTGCACCTCGAACGCCGTGCCGATGGATCGCGCCGGGTCGCCGGCATCAACCTCACCGAGAGGGGATGACCCCGGGTGACCGGCCGTTCTCCCCTTCTCCTCACCGTCACGCTCCTGTCGGCATGGGGCACGTTTGCTCCCGCCGTGTGGCTGTGGTGCGACCGCGCGTGCACACGGGCGCGCCTCTCGTCGTCCTCGGTGCCCGTGGGCACGCACCTGCGCGGTGACATTGCGACGTATCTCGATGCGGTCGCGCGCGCGGTGCGGGCCGGTGAGTCCCCGGTGCGTGCACTCACGGCCGCCGCCGCGTGTTCGCGGCCGGTCGCACGGGTGCAGGCCGACCTGCGTTCCGGCGCCACCCTCCGCGATGTGCTCGACCGCGGTGCGCCCGAGATCGTTCTGCTCAGGTCGTGCCTCCACCAGGGCGTGCTGTCAGCGGACGCTCTGGAGAATGCCGCGCGCGCGGAACGCCTCGCGCGCCGGGCCCGTGCGGATGCCGCGGCTGCAGTCGCCACCGCGAGACACTCCGCCCGGGTGCTCACGCTGCTTCCGTACGGGTTCCTCGCACTCGCGGCGGCTGTGTCGGGAAACGTGCGGTCCGTCCTCGTCTCGCCGGCCGCAATCCTCGTTGTTGCCGCCGGGGTCGCGGCAAACCGTGCCGGTTCACGGTGGATCACCCGCATCACACGGGAACCCTGCGATTCCCCCACGCACACCGCCGAGCGGGTGTGTGTCATGGTTGCCGCCCACATGCGGGCGGGTGGTTCGGTGGAGTCCGCTCTCGCGGTGGCGTCCACACTCCACCCTGCGGTTGCAGAGGCATCCCGGTTGCTCTCCGAAGGCGAGCCCTTTGCCGATGCACTCCGCCCCCTCGATGCGGCGCATCCCCCGCTGCGCACCGTTCTTCTCGCCGCCCGGCGTGACGGCAGGCCAGTGGCCGACGATCTCACCGCGCTCGCCGACGAACTGCGGGCCGCGACAGAGGCCGACAACCGCGCACGCATCGCGCGCATGCCAGTGCGTGCCACTCTTCCGCTCGTCACGTGCGTTCTTCCCTCGTTCGTGCTCCTGGCCGTCGCACCCGTGGCACTTGCGACCCTCGGTGGTGCGTCATGACCGGCACGAAGCATCAACCCACCCACAGAGAGGACACCCCATGACCCATCACCAACCGGGCACCGATGAACGTGGCCAGGCCACCACCGAGTACGCACTCATCCTTCTCGTCGCCGCGGTGGTCGCCGTCGCGGCCATCGGGTGGGCCACCGCCGGGGGTGGTGCGGGCCGGATCGGCGGCCTCTTCGACGCGGTGATCGGCGAGGTCCTGAACCGTGCCGAAAGCCAGCCCTGACGACGACCGCGGACAGGCAACGGTGGAGTTCGCTCTGCTCCTGCCGTTCGTGGTCGCCGTGACAGGGTGCGTCGTGGCGGTGACAGCGGCATGTCTCCAGCTGCTCGCACTGAACGATCTCGCCCGCAACTGCGCGAGAGCAGCCGCAGTGTCGGCCTCCCCCGCTGCCACCGCGGTTGCAACCGCGGACCGTTTGGGGGGAGGAATCTCAGTGACCACGCGAACCGACGCCGGCACCGTCACGGTCGTGGTGACGAGGTCGTTCACGGTGCGGCTGCCGCTCCTCGGTCGGCTGCGCCTGCGCACACCGCTGTCGGCCAGGGCCACCATGCTGGTCGAACCACCCGACGTCCCTGTTCCCGAGGGCGCCGTTCCCGGCGACACGGTTCCGGACGACACGGTTCCCGCGGGCCGTTAGCGTTGCCGCATGAACCTGTCGGTGAGACGCAGCGAGGTGAACGGCCGACACGTTCTCTCCGTCGAGGGCAACCTCGACCTCGCCACGCTCCCGCGCTTCGGTGACGCGCTCGTGCGGCTCGTCGGTGACTCCGCCGGTTCGGTGTGCGTGGTGGATCTCGACGGTGCCTCCGTGGTGGAGGACGCCTCGCTCGGTCTCCTGCTCGGTGCCGCCGGTCGTGCCCGCAACGAGAGCGGCGACCTCGCCGTGGTGTGCACCGACGTCAGGATGCGCAGGCGCCTCGCCGACACCGGCTTCGACCGTGCGGTGCGCGTGGTGGGCTCGATCTCTGCGGCATGACGTCCAAGACCACAGTCTGGGTGCTGGGTGACCAGCTGAACGTGCGCATCGGCGCGCTGCGCGCCGCCACCCCGCGCACCCACCGCGTGCTGATGGTGGAGTCCGCACACAAGTGCTCGAGCCGTCCGTGGCACCGCCAGCGTCTCCACTTCATCCTGTCGTCGATGCGGCACTTCGCCGATGAGCTGCGGGCCGATGGGTTCGAGGTGAACTACCTGCACGCCGACACGATGGCGCAGGGTCTCGCCGTGCACCGCGCGGCCCACCCCGACGACCGCATCGTTGCCACCGAGCCGAACAGCATCACCGCCCGGGACCTGCTCACCCGTCTCGGCGTGGAGCTGGAGGAGACGAACCAGTTCCTCACGCCGCGCGGCGAGTTCGCCGCCTGGGCAGCCACGCGGAAGTCGCTGAAGATGGAGGACTTCTACCGCCGCCAGCGCATCCGGCTCGGCTATCTCATGGACGGCGACGAACCCGCGGGCGGGCGGTGGAACTTCGACGAGGAGAACCGCAAGCCGCCGCCGCGCGACGGGTCGAACCCGTGGGGCGAACCGCTGCGCGACGACCTCGACCCGGTCGACCTCGAGGTGATCGCCTCGCTGCCGGCCGTCGCGACCGGTGCCGACCCCGTGGGTTGGTGGTCCACCACGCGCACCGGCGCGTTCCGGCACCTGCGCCATTTCGTGGAGAACCTGCTGCCCGTGTTCGGCCCGCACGAGGACGCGATGCTCGCGGACAACTGGCATCTCGCCCACTCGATGCTCTCGCCCTATCTCAACAACGGTCTGTTGATGCCCGCCGACGTGTGTGATGCCGTGCAGTGGGCGTACGACAACGGCCGCATCCCCGTCGCCTCGGCCGAGGGGTTCATCCGTCAGGTCATCGGCTGGCGCGAGTACGTGAACGGTCTCTACTGGCTGTGGATGCCTGATTACGTCGGAAAGAACGAGCTCGGCGCGGTCCGGCCGCTCCCCCGCGCGTTCACCGACCCGTCCTCCACGCGGATGCGCTGCGTGTCGGTGTGCGCCGGTGCGGTGCAGGAACGCGGGTGGGCACATCACATCCAGCGGCTCATGGTGCTCGGGAACCTCGCCCTCGTCGCCGGAGTCGACCCGCGGGCGATGAACGACTGGATGTGGGAGTCGTTCGTGGACGGGGCCGAGTGGGTGATGGTGCCGAACGTGATCGGCATGTCACTGCATGCCGACGGCGGCATGATGGCCACGAAGCCGTATGCATCGGGCGGCGCGTACATCGACCGCATGAGCGACTACTGCAGGGGCTGCAGCTACGACCGCAAGAAGCGCACCGGCGACGATGCCTGCCCCTTCACCACTCTCTACTGGGACTTTCTGCTGCGGCACGCCGACCGTTTCGTGCGCAACCCGCGCATGGGCACACAGGTGCGGGCCGCGCAGAAACTCAGCGATGCGGACGAGGTGCGCAACAGAGCGGCCGACGTCCTGCAGATGCTGGACGCCGGCCGCCTGTAGGGAGGGACTGGTTGATGGTGCGCCGCACGGTGCGGCACAACCAGAGGGACTAGGCCGAGAAGCCGGTGTCCTGTGCGGCCGGTGCTCCGCCGTTGTCGCCGCCCATCGGGCCGTGACCGTGACGGCCGCCGGGGCCGTGGCCGCCGCGACCGTCCTTGCCGTGCATTCCGCCAGGGCCGCCGGCGGGGCGGACACCGTTCACCATGTC
>JBMUAQ010000071.1:0-11169 GCA_049454855.1 Ilumatobacteraceae bacterium | reverse complement strand
GGCTGAGGGGGGCACCCGTCACCTTGGTGCACGGAACGCCCGAGCAGCAGGCCCGCTGGCTGCCCTCGCTGGCCGACGGCACCGAGGGCTGGTGCCAGTTGTTCAGCGAGCCCGGCGCGGGCTCCGATCTCGCGAGTGCATCGTGCCGTGCCGAGCGCGACGGGGACGAGTGGGTGGTGAACGGACAGAAGATCTGGACCTCCGGTGCACTGCACTCCACGCGGGGGATGCTGATCGCCCGCACCGACATGGACCAGCCCAAGCACAAGGGCATGTCGTACTTCATCATCGACCTCGAGCAGCCGGGCGTGGAGATAAGGCCCATCAAGCAGATGAACGGCATGGCGCACTTCAACGAGGTGTTCTTCACCGATGCGCGCGTGCACGACTCCGCGCGCATCTCCGACGTGAACAACGGCTGGGCCGTGGCCACCGCCACCCTCGCCTTCGAGCGCAGCGGACTGTCCGACGGCGCCGGTGGTGGCATCCGTGTGCCCACCGGCCCGCAGGCCGGCCTGCTCGACCGGGAGGTGGGAGGTCTCGTGCGCAGGTCGCAGGAGGCACACAGTCACCCCGACGAGCACGGTGGGCTCTTCTCCACCGTGATGAGCGTGATGCCGGCCTCCGGCCCGAACGTGGTCCAACGGCAGCGCCTTGTCGACCTCTGGATGAACGAGCGCATTGCGGAGATCACGAAGCTGCGCATCGCCGCCGCGGCGAGGGCGGGGCGCACGCCCGGTGCGGAGGCTTCCACAATGAAACTGCACTGGACGAACGGCCTGCGCATCTCGCGCGACCTCGGCATGGAACTGCTCGGTGCAACAGGAATGCTCGTCGGCGACGACCTCCCGGCCGAGGGAACGGTGCAGCACTTCTTCCTCACCATGCCGTCGGCGTCCATCGCCGGCGGCAGCGACGAGGTGCAGCGCAACATCATCGGCGAGCGTGCACTCGGCCTGCCGAAGGACATCCAGCCCGATCCCTCGACTCCCTTCCGCAACATCCCGAGGAACTGACATGCACACCGTCTCCACCGGCCCCATGCACCCGTGGAATCTCTCCGCAGATTCCAAGGGGAGCATCCATGACGACGACACCGCGAACGACCTCGGCTTCCGTGCCGGCACGGTGGCGGGGGACATCCACCTCGAGCAGTTCGGCGGCATCCTGGTGGAGGCCTTCGGCCCGGCGTGGTTCGAGAAGGGCTCCCTCAGCCTCTACTTCCTCACCCCCACCGCACACCGCGAGCCCGTGGAGGCCTTCCTCGACCTGCCCTCGGCCCCGCCTCTCACCGCCGTGCAGGTGGCCGCACGCATGGCCACACCGGGGGGTGTGCCGGTCGCAGAGGGCACCGCATCAGTGGGCACGGTGAACGAGGCATCCGCGCTGTCCTCCCGGGACCGCCGGGCGGTGGACCCCGCATCGCTGCGCATGCTCCGCGGCGCACACCCCGGCCGCGCACTGGATGCCCAGGTGCGCCGGCCATGGCGCGAGAACCAGCTGCGCCGCATCGCCAACGGCTCGATGACGGCACCGTTGCCGTGGTACTCGGATGAGTCGCCCTGGGGCGGGCCGGTGTGCTCCCCGCTCACGATGTGCCAGCTTCTCGTCGCCGGGGTCACCGGCTCGATCGAGCGCGAGTGCGGCGAGTTCGTCGGCATGTACGGCGCGATCGAGGTGCGCCACGTGAACGGGCCGTTGTTCCTCGACACCGAGTACGAGATCACAGGTGAGGTGCTCACCGTGTCGGAGTCGCCGAAGACGGAGGTGCTCTGGTACCGCACGCAGGCGCGGGCAACGGGCAGCAGCACCGTCGCCGCGGAGGTCACGATGATGACCCGGCTGCTGAAGGACTCCAGCCCGCTCTACCGGTGAGGCGGGCCGGGGCGTCCGGCCACTACTGGCCCGTCGGGATCCAGTTTCCGTGGAAGCCGTTCGGCACGCGCACGGGAAGGTGCACCACCGCCACGGGATCGTCGGTGATTGCCTGCGCATCGAACACCGCAAGCTCTGACCTCATCGTGTCGTTGTCGAGGCGCAGAGCCATCACCCAACCGTCGTCCTCCGTGGTCGCGCCGCTGCGCGGGATGAACACCGGCTCGCCGTAGCCGTAGCGCGGCTGGTCGTTGCGGTACTCGCTCGTCATCGTGTTCACGTCCACCTTCACCAGGGTGTCCTGTGCGAAGCCCTTCCCCACGCCGGCGAGGTACCCGTACCGGTACGGCCGGCCGATCAGGCCCTCGTTGTGCCGCGGGAACTCCTGCGGACGGTCGTCGATGCGCTCGTGCCGTGACCGCCCCGTCACCGGGTTCAGTCGCCACCGGTCGAGAGTGGGGTCTCCCTCGCTCGGCCCGCGACGCTCACGGTCGAACATCTTCGGGTGGCGCACCGCGTCGAACACCACCTCGTCGCCGTCGTCATAGGCGTTCAGCGGGTGGAAGATGTAGCACGGGTCGATCGGAACCCACTTCACGTCGTCCGCCGAGCCGTCGCGCGGGAGGAGGCCGATGCGGGCCTCGTAGTCGGGGTCCCAGAAGTACGGGAGCCCGGATCCCTTCATCGCGGCCTCCAGGTTGAACACGCACGGCAGGTCGAGCACCAGCACGTACTTGCCGGTGATGGCAACGTCGTGCACCATCGGTCCGCCCGCCACGGGTATGTCCACGGTGCGGCGCACGCGTCCGTCGGTGCCCACCACCACGTACTGCAGCTGGTTGCCCCAGCCCCACCAGTACGTCATGGTGTGCAGCTCACCGGTGAGGGGATCACGCTTCGGGTGAGCGCTGAACGCGTGCGGAAGAGTGCCGTCGAAACTGGAGATGCACACGGTGTCGAGCTCGTCGCTCAGTTCCACGGGCGGTGCACCCGCCTCCACGATCGCGTAGGTGCGTCCGGCGAGACCGATCACGTTGGTGTTCGCCGCGAACTGCTGGTGGTCGGCCGGCCACTGCGACTCCGGTCGGGGCTCACCGAGAAGGTCGGCCACCTCGTTGTTGCGCACCCACCGGTTGCGGTACCACTCGGCTCGTCCGTCGCGGATGCGGATGCCGTGCACCATCCCGTGGCCACTGAACCAGTGGTACTTCTCGGGGTTCACCTCGCCCGCCGGGTTCGGCCCGTTGCGCAGGTACCGGCCGTCGAGTTCGGCGGGCAGTGTGCCCGTGACCGACAGATCGAAGGCGGTTGTCTCCGTGTCGACGGGGGCAAGGTTTCCCGACAGGAAGGGGTTCGGCCGGCGCTCCGTGGTGCTCATGGGCTCATCGTATGTCGTGGTCCGGGGCGGGCGGTCAGGCAGTCACGCCGTCAGGTCACCGCAACGTGCTGGGCCCACCATTCCCGTGCGGCCGCAAGAATCTCCCCGTCGGTCATGGCCTCCAGGTTCGAGGACATCGCCCCGGTCACGAGTCGTGCAACCTGTGGTTCCTTGCGCTCGAGGTACTGCACGAAACTGAGCATGGCGTTCGCCTTGCCCTTGCCGTGGCCGACCAGGAGCACCTCGGACGCCCCCGACACGGCACGGGCGACAGCTGCGTAGAACGAGGGGTCGTCGATGCGCCGGTGGTGCATGTGGTCGTCCTGCGAGGGGCGCACGTGCCGATGCTCGCGGTGGGGATCGTCGGAGAGGATCACGTGGGGCACCGAACCGGGGCCGATCCCCATGTCCCACACCCGTGCCTCCCGCGTGGTGATCGCCACCACCATGAATCGTCCTGCTGCCACGGCACCTCTCCTTCCGGGCGGGCCGCGCCGCCGCCTTCCGTCCCGAGTGGGCCACATCGTGGCGGGTTGGTTACCGTCTCTCGCACGATGTCCGGAGACAAGCACGCACCTACCGCCCCGAGGCCACTGGAAGGTATCCGCGTCCTCGACTTCACGCGGGTGCTCTCCGGCCCTCACTGCACCAGGATGCTGTGCGACCTCGGTGCCGAGGTGATCAAGGTGGAGCCGCCCGACGGTGACCTCACACGTTTTGCATACCCGCGCGTCGGCTCGGTGTCGACCTACTTCACGCAACAGAACTCGGGCAAGCTGAACATCTCGCTCGACCTCAAGCGCCCCGAGGCAACCGCAATCATCATGCGCCTCGTCGGACAGTGCGACGTGCTCGTGGAGAACTACCGCGCGGGGGTGATGGACAAACTCGGCCTCGGCTGGGTCGCCGTCCACCGCGCGAACCCGCGGCTGGTGTACGCATCGATCAGCGGCTACGGCAGCACCGGCCCGTGGGTGAACAGGCGCGCGTACGCGAGCGTGATCAATGCCGAGACCGGGATGACCGGCATCCAGTCGCGTGCGCACGACGGCCACCTCGGCAACGACCCGCACAGTCACGGTGACGTGTACACGGGCATGGAGACGGCGGCGGGCATCCTGGCCGCGCTGTTCCAGCGCGAGCGCCCGGGTGAGGGGCAGCACCTGGATGTGTCGATGGCCCAGCCCAAGCTCTACGTGAACGAGCACACCCAGAGCGAGCTGTTCCGGGGCGAGGTGAGCGACAACGTCATCCGCTCGTTCCAGCCCGGCGACTACCCCATCCTGCAGACGGGCGACGGCCGCGACGTGCTGATCAGCGGTCATCCCGCGGAGGCCGGCACGTTCAACATGTTCCTCGATGCCCTCGGCCGACCCGAACTGGCCGACGACCCGCGCTTCGTCGATGTCGCCGCGCGCAAGCGCAACATCGCCGACCTGCTCGGCATCATCCGTGAGTGGGCGGCGGCGTTCCCCGATGCCGAGGCGATGGAGCGTGAATGCGACCGCGCAGGTCTCGCATTCGGCGTGCTGCGCACCATGGAGGAACTGGTGGACACCGAGTGGGCGCACGAGCGCGGGGTCACCGTCGACATGGATGACCGCAACGGCGGCACGTTCCGTGTGCCGAACTCGCCGTGGGTGTTCTCGGGCACCGACACGACGCTGCGTGGCGGGTCCAGGTACCGCGGCGAGGACAACGCCACCGTCCTGCGGGACCTCTGCGGCATCAGCGACGCCGACATCGAGCGTCTGGCGGCAGACGGCGTCCTGTCGTCTCGTCTCCCGCGTCAGGGCTGACCTAGCGGCCGGAATGGCCGAAGCCGCCGCCGCGGTCGTTCTCGTCCAGCTCGTCGACCTCCACCCAGGAGATCTCCTCCACCTTCTGGATCACCAACTGTGCGATGCGGTCGCCGCGCCGCACCTCGAACGGTGCGGACGGGTCGGTGTTCAGCAGCACCACCTTCAGTTCCCCCCGGTAGCGGCAGTCGATCAGGCCGGGCGAGTTCGCTGCGGTGAGACCGTGGTTCAGGGCGTTGCCGCTGCGCGGCAGCACGAACCCGGCGAAACCCGGCGGGATGGCCACGGCGAGACCGGTCGGCATCAGCAGACGTCCTCCTGCGGGCGGGACGGTGCCGTCCTCGCGGGCGTGCAGGTCGACGCCGGCATCGCCCTCGTGTGCGTACCGCGGCAGTGGCAGGCCGGTGTCGAGTCGTTTCACCTGCACCTCGAGCATGTGCACACGCTACGTGGCGGGCCCGGCTCGGCGCCCATCGGCCGTGCCCCACTAGTTTGGTCAGGTGCTGGTGTGGATGGACCTCGAGATGACGGGTCTCGACCCCTCCGTGCACGCGATCGTGGAGATCGCAACCGTCGTCACCGATGACGAGCTGAACGTGGTGGCGGAGGGTCCCGATCTCGTGGTGCACCAACCGGACGACGTCCTGGCGCACATGGACGCTTTCGTGACCAACATGCACACCGTGTCCGGGCTGCTGCCCCTGATCAAGTCATCCACCGTGTCGAACGACGAGGCGATGCGCCTCACCCTCGAGTTCATCAGGCAGCACGTGCCCGAGCCGCGCAGCGTGCCGCTGGCCGGGAACTCCATCGGCACCGACCGTCGCTTCCTCGCGAAGTACATGGCCGACATCGAGAACCACCTGCACTACCGCTGCGTCGACGTGTCGAGCGTGAAGGAACTGGTGAAGCGTTGGTACCCCGGCATGGAGCACGCACGCTCGCCCAAGCCCCAGACCCACAGGGCCATGGACGATATCCGCGAGAGCATCGAGGAGCTGCGCTGGTACCGCGAGCACGCGTTCCGGGTTCCCGATGACGGGAAGAAGACACCGTGACGGACGCTGCACCACGACCGCAGAAGTCCGAGCAGCTGCAGGCCACTGACGAGATCGTCGAGGTGGCACCGGGCATCCTGCGCACGCAGCTGCCGGCGAACCTCACCGGTCTCGGCCACGTGAACATGTACGTGCTGGAGGACGAGCGCGGCGCCGCCGTGATCGACCCCGGCATGCCCACGAAGGAATCGTGGCTGGCGGTGAACGCGCGTCTCGCGCAGATCGGCATCCCGCTGCGCAGGGTGCACTCCGTGATCGTCACCCACAGCCATCCCGACCACTACGGGGGCGCAGAGCGCATCAGGGCCGAATCCGGCGGCGACATCGTGACCCACCGTCTGTTCCGCACGTTCTTCGACCCTGCCGAGCCGCCCGATCTCGACGTGGAGGAGGCGGCAACGTTCATGCGCAGCCCCTTTGACCCGCCGCCGTGGGGCGGACCGGCGATGCAGATGGAGTTCGGGCGCAAGATGAGAATGAAGGTGGCGCGGCGTTTCCCGAGGTTGCTGCGCGCCCCGCGTCCCACGGTTCGCATCGACGAGTCCCAGCGGGTGCGCTTCGCACGGCGCGAGTGGATGCCGGTGCACACGCCGGGGCACACCGCCGACCACCTGTGCCTGTTCGATCCCGAGACGGGCACGCTCGTCAGCGGTGACCACGTTCTGCCGAACATCACGCCCCACATCAGCGGCCTCACCCCTCACGGCGACCCTCTCACGCTGTTCTTCGAGTCGCTCGACAAGATCGGGGCGTTCGCGGACAAGGTGAACATCTCGCTGCCCGCGCACGGCACGCCGTTCACCAACACCGGCGAGCGCGTGCAGCAGATCAAGCATCACCACGAGGAGCGGCTGCAGAAACTGCGCACGATCAGTGCCGATCTCGGCCGGCCGGCCAACGTGATGGAGTTCGCACAGCAACTGTTCTCGCCGCGCGCACAGGGTTCCATGGCCGACAGCGAGACCTTCGCCCACCTCGAGCACCTGAGGATCCTCGGTGAGTTCGAGCAGCGCGAGCGAGACGGCCTGCTCGAGTACGTGATCAGCTGACCGCGCCCACCCAGGCAGCCGCCCTGGTTGCACCGCCGCACGAGAGAACCATCGACACGCCGTCGTCGGTGTTCCACGCACGCTCCAGCACCTCGCCCGGCTCCACCTGGTGCACGTGCTCCATCACCGCGCGCAGTCCCTCGCGCACATCGACATCGGCGGCAAGGTGCTCCTCCACCACCTCCCAGTACGCGGCGTTGTTCATGTGGCCCACGGTGTCGTAGTCACTGAAGCGCAGCGGCCAACCCGCGGTGCGCGCGGTGGCGCGGTCGAACGCGTCGTGGCGCAGGATAAGGCGCGGGCCCACCCTGCGCCCGCCGGATGACTCCGCGAGAACCGGTGCGACGTCGGCCGGTACCCGGCTCGGCTGCAGGGTGTCGCGGTCCACGTGCACCCACAGCGCGGCAGCATCCACCAGAGGTTCACCCCCGATGGATGAGATGCGTGTGCGCCGCTCGGCCCAGTGAGAGCCGGACCCGCCGCACCACGTGGTGAGGTCGACCTCCTCGAGGTACACGGGGAAACGGTGCACGTGCACCACGGTGCGGCGCACCACCCACCAGTGGGGGTCGCTCCATTGCGCGTCGCGGCCGTCGTCGTTCGCCACGTCCTGCAGGTACCGGCAGACGGCATCCAGCCTCAGGCGGCCCTTCGGGGTGACATCCCCGAGGCGCACACGGCGCCGGGAGCGGAACTCGCGGCCTGCCCCCGTGGGCTCCACCATCTCGAACGCTCTCGAGGCGGCACCGAACGACATCCCTGAAACCCTAGTACCGCAAGGGTTTTGCGCCGTCAGGAGGGCCGGGCGGAAAATACGCCTTGACCCGGGTCGGGGCCCTGTGGTTGCCTATCGGGGCCATGCGTACGAATCCCGCGACCGCAGCAACCATGACCACGGCCCAGGCCGTGGCAGTTGCCATGCCGTCGTATCCGGGTCGCTCCTCGTACGACATGTGGTTTACCAAGGCCACGAAGCACGCAAACAAGCGTGCCACCCGGCCGCCCTGTGAGGTTTCGCACTAGATACTCCGCGAAACGCAAGTCTCCAGAGGCCGCCGGGTTCACCGCCCGAGCGGCCTTTTTGTTTTCCCCGCAACCAACCACACATACAGAAGGACACACCATGTACACAGCAATCGACAAGGAACTCGGCGGCACGACACTGTCCGACCAGCCGATTGTGCTCTCGGCACGTCGCTGCGCCGACGGAAACGGCACGCTCACCTACCTCTTCTTCTCGGAGGAGTGGGTGGACGTGCAGCGCGCCAAGGCGATCTGCGCGAAGTGCTCGAGCCGTGAGGCATGCCTCTCGGGGGCCCTCGAGCGCCAGGAACCCTGGGGTGTCTGGGGCGGTGAACAGATCGAGAACGGCCGTGTCATCGCTGGCCGCAAGCCGAGGGGCAGACCGCCCGTCAAGGCGAGACCGGTCACACACATCGACGAGGTACCCATCCCCGCCCACCTCGTAGCCTGAGTGCATGGCCCTCACACGCGCGCGGAGACTCGCTGTCGCGTGGGCCGTTGCACTGTTGTTCGGCGTCGTCGGGGGATGGGCCCTCAGCCGGTCCCCCGACGACGTCGACGCCAATCTCACCGATCCCGGCACCGTCCAGTACCCCTCCATCCCCACGAACGCCGACCTGCGCGGGGACTCCTTCAGGTTCGCCGAGGTCACCGACATCTCCTCCGGCAACCGGGTGACCCCGGCACCGGCGGGGCGGCCGATGGTGGTGAACTTCTGGTTCTCCACGTGCGAGCCCTGCAGGCGCGAGATGCCGGTGCTCGCTGCCGGCGCGCAGGAATGGTCGGGCCGTGTCGACTTCGTGGGCATCAACCCCAACGACACGCGTGAATCTGCCGCCACGTTCCTGGAGAAGCACGCGGTCTCGTACCCGAACTACCTCGACGACACGGGTGACCAGATGGCCGCCTCGAAGGTCGGCACGATGCCCACCACCTTCTTCCTCGGAGCCGACGGCACCGTGGTGTCGATGCACGCAGGCGAGCTCACCGCCGACGATCTCCGCTCGGCAGTGGCCGGGCTCGGGGTCACGGGATGATCGGGCTCGCCTCATGATCGGGTTGGAAGGCAACTTCGCCTACAGCTTCCTGCTGGGCGTCCTGGCAGCCGTCAACCCCTGTGGCTTCGTGCTGCTGCCCACGTACCTCGTGTACTGGCTGGGCGTGGAGGCGGGCAACAAGGACCCGCTCGCGGTGTCGGTGGCGCGGGCCCTGCGCGTGGGTGCCGCCGTGTCGGCGGGCTTCGTGTCGCTGTTCCTGGTGGTGGGCATGGTCACGCGCCTGTTCACCGATGCCATCAGCCGCAACGCGAAGTACGTGTCACTGATCGTCGGTCTCGCACTCGTGGTCGGCGGCATTGCGATGCTCGCGGGATGGAAGCCGCGCATCATCACGCCGAACCTGGAGACCACACGCGACCGGTCGGTGCGCAGCATGTTCATGTTCGGCATCGCGTACGCGGTGGCATCCATCGGGTGCACGATCGGCTTCCTCGTGTCGGTCATTCTCGGCTCGGTGGGCCGCCACGGCTACGTCAGCGGCGTGCTGAGCGTGGTTCTCTACGGCCTCGGCATGGGACTTCTCGTCACCTCCCTCACCGTTGCAATCGCGCTGGCGAAGAACGGCTTCGTGCGGTTCCTGCGCCGCGGCCTTCGCTTCTTCGACACCGTGTCGGGTGCGCTCGTCACCCTCACCGGCCTGTACCTCACGTGGTACTGGTGGGGTGCAATCAGCGAGCGTGGGAGCGACGGCGTGGTGCGCCGCGTTGACGGATGGCAGTCATCAATCGCCACGTTCCTGCAGGACCTCGGTGCATGGACGCTGGCTTCGGTCTTCATCGCCGTCATCGGCGTTGCCGTTGCCGTCCAGCGCAGGCGCCCGGACCGGGCAGGGTGACGGATGCAGTTCGCCGAGCTCCTCTCCATGGACGGTGTGCGCGAGGAATCCGTGCTGCGCGGCACGTTCGGGTTCATGGCGTTCCACGGGGGTGACCTCGAGGAGGTCACCGACACGATTGCCCGCACCGCAGCCGAGCGTGCCGGCGCCTCGTACTACGGGGTGCTGCTGCCCGACCGGCTCGAGTGGCACATTCCCTCGCGCATGGTCACCGCCGACCAGTCCCCTGCACTCGCGTCGTTCCTGTCGCATGTGGAGATTGTCGTCACCGTGCACGGCTACGGGCGTGCCGGGTTCTTCACGTCGCTGCTGCTCGGCGGGGGAAACCGGAGACTGGCGTCCCACCTGGGCACTCTCCTGCGCCGTCACCTGCCGGCCTACGACATCATCGATGACATCGACCTCATCCCGAAGGACCTCCGTGGTCTGCACCAGGACAACCCGGTGAACGTTCCGCCGCACTCGGGCGTGCAGCTGGAGCTGCCACCCCGTGTGCGCGGGGCGAGCCCCATGTTCTGGGACTGGGAGGGGCCCGAACCCGCCCCCCACACGCAGAAACTCATCGACGCACTGGTCGAGTGCGTGCACACCTGGGAGGGCTGACGCCCTACGGGGCGAGGCGGTTCACGGTCCAACCGCCGCCGTGGCGCACATACAGGAACCTGTCGTGCAGCCGGCTCGGCCTGCCCTGCCAGAACTCGATCTCGTCGATGCCCAGCACGAAGCCGCCCCAGTTCGGGGGGCGCGGAACGTCGGCACCGGAGAACCTCTGCTCGGTGGCGGCCACACGTTGCTCGAGTTCGGCGCGGTCCGCGATCGGCTGTGACTGCGGGGATGCCCATGCGCCGATCTGCGATGCGCGCGGCCGCGACGCGAAGTACTCATCACTTGCCGCGTCGGTGGCACGGCTCACCGGCCCGCGGATGCGCACCTGACGGTGGATCTGCAGCCACCCGAACACCGCCGACGCAGCGGGCGCGGCATGCAGGGCGCGGCCCTTCGCACTGTCGTAGTTGGTGAAGAAGGTGAGGCCCGCGCTGTCGATGCCGCGCGCCAGCACGATGCGTGAATCGGGCCTGCCGTCACCGTCGAGC
>JBMUAQ010000070.1:0-11341 GCA_049454855.1 Ilumatobacteraceae bacterium | reverse complement strand
CGACGAGTGGGCACGCTTCGAGCTGTCGGAGGTTCTCACCGGCCACCACCACCACCTGGTGTGCAGCAGGTGCGGGGCCGTGGGGGACGTGCGCGTTCCCGACGATGTCGAGGCCGACCTCGACCGCGCACTCGGTGTTCTCGCGCAGCGCGAGGGGTTCGAGCTGCTGCACCATCGTCTCGATCTCGTGGGGGTGTGCAGCGCATGCCGCTGAACCGCAACGCCACTGTCGAGATCCCCGATCTCCTTCCCGGACGCATCCTCACCCTCCCCGGCCGCGGGGAGATGATGGTGCGTCACTTCCGTCATGCCGATGACACACGGCCGACTCTCCTGCTGCTGCACGGGTGGACAGCCAGCTGCGACACGCAGTTCTTCACCGCGTACGACACGCTGGCCGCGGAGTACTCGATCATCGGTGTCGACCACCGCGGTCACGGCCGCGGGCTGCGCCCCGACACACCGTTCACGCTTGAGGACTGCGCGGACGACGCCGCGGAGGTCGTGCGCGCGCTCGGCGTGGAGAAGGTGATCACCGTCGGGTACTCCATGGGCGGCCCCGTGAGCTTCCTCGTGCAGCGGCGGCACCCCGAACTGGTGGAGGCCATGGTGTTCCAGGCAACCTCCATGGAGTGGCGCGCGACGCGCAGCGAGCGCACGCGGTGGATGGTGAGCCACGCGCTGTCGCCACTGTTCCGCCGCATGGTCACGCCGCGTTCGTTGCGCTGGGTGGTGCGCCGTGCCCTGCCGCGCGGCCACGAACTGGCACGTCACACGGGCTGGTTGGTGGGTGAGATCCGCCGCAACGACCAGTGGCAGGTGTCGGAGGCGGGCCGGGCCATCAGCCGTTTCGATGCACGGCCGTTCGCACCGTCAATCACGGTGCCGACGTCCGTCGTGCTGACAACGAAGGACCGCCTGGTGCCGCCGGGCAAGCAGCGTGCGCTCGCGTCAGCCATGCGTGCGGAGGTGGTGGAGCTGCACGGCGACCACTTCGTGACGCTGGAGCAGCCGCGCGAGTACGCCGACGCTACGCGCCGCGCTGTTGCGGCAGTTGCTGGTTCCCCCGCTCGATGAGCGACTCCAGCATCCCCTCGATGCGCTCGAGGTGACTGCGCAGGTCGTCGGTTGTGACCACATCATTCAGCGCGAGGCGAACACCGGCCAGCTCGCGGGCGAGGTACTCCGTTTCCGCCTGCGTGCGCAGGGCGGTCTGACGGTCTCGCTCGGCCTGTTCGCGGTCGCGGTCCTCCTGGCGGTTCTGTGCGAGCAGGATCAGCGGTGCGGCGTACGAGGCCTGCAGCGACAGGATCAACGTGAGGAAGATGAACGGGTAGCCGTCGAACTGCAGCGGTTCGAAGAAGTTGACGAGCACCCATGCAGCCACGATGACCGACTGGAAGATGAGGTAGCGACCGGTGCCGAGGAACCGGGCGATCGCCTCGCTGAACTGGCCGAACGCATCCGGGTCGTAGTGGATGCCGATGCGTCGGCGTGCGCGCGGCGCGGTGAGGTCGGCGCGGCGCTTCATGATGCGGCCGCCTGGCGTCGGCGCTGGCGCCAGTCGGCGGGCAGCATGCGGTCGAGAACGTCGTCCACGGTGATGGCGCCGAGCAACCGGCCCATGTCGTCGCACACACCGACGGCGAGCAGGTTGTAGGAGGCGAGGAACTCGGCGACCTCTCGCTCGTTCAGTTCGGGGGAGACCGTGGGCTCCTTCACGATGCAGCGCGACAGCTCGCTGCTCGGCGGCTCGCGCAGCAGGCGCTGCATGTGCACCACACCGAGGTACGCCCCGGTGGGGGCCTTGAACGGGGGCTGCACCACGAACACCTGGGCCGCCACCGACACCAGCCACTCGGGGTCGCGCACCTGGGCGAGCGCCTCGGCCACGGTGGCCGACGGCCCCATGATGATGATCTCGGGTGTCATCAGGGCACCCGCGGTGCCCGGCCGGTACGACAGCAGCTGGCGCACCACCTCCGCGTCGTCCTCGTCCATGGCCTCCAGCACCTCGGAGCGCTTCTGTGCGGGCATCTCTGCCAGGAGGTCGGTGAGGTCGTCGAACTCCATCTCCTCGAGGACGTGCACGAGACGTGCCATGTCGAGCCCCGAGATCAGCGCGAGCTGCTCGCTCTCGGGCAGCTCCTCCAGCAGGTCGGCGAGACGGTCGTCGTCCATCTCGCGCGCGAGCTGCTGGCGCTGCGCGGCGGGAAGGTTGCGCACGAACGTGGCCACGTCGCTCGGGTGCATGTCGCGCAGACGCGCGGCCTCGGCCGCCATCTCGGTGGCGGCAGCGAACAGGCCCGGCACGCCGTTCCACTCCACGAGCCGGTAGGTGGCCTTCGTGCCGAACAGGCCGCGACGGGTGAGGCGCACCTTGGCGACCTCCCAGCCGTTCTCGCGCGCGGTGACCACGGGGCGCAGGGCAACGTCGCTGACGGTCTCGTCGCCCTGGCGCGTGTCGATGATGTCGGCGCCGAGCAGCCGCTCGCCGTCGCGGGGCTTGAAGGGGTGCAGGTCGACGTCCCAGGAGCGCAGGCGTACGCCGTTGGAGTCCACCCCGGAGATGCGGTGGGCGTGCACGAAGATGCGGCGGCGCTGGCTGGTGGCCACGAAACCCGACACCCGCGGGGGCGTGCCGAGACGGCCCGGGATCACGACGATGTCGTCGACCCGGCCGATGGCCGCACCGCCCGCGTCGAGCAACGGCAGGCGCATGATGCGGAATGCATAGAGGAGTTCGCCTGCCATGGGGCAAGGGTACCCCCGTGCCCATGGGCAGGGACGCTGGGTTACGCGCGTCCCTGCAGGGTGTGGAGGTCAGTTCAGCCGCGGGCCTTGGAGTAGTCGACGGTGAACCACCGATGCGGTGTCATGGTGACCTTCACGGGGTTGCCGCCGTGCGACGAGGAGTCGGTGTAGCGGTCGCCGCCCTTGGTGCCGAGGTACCGGCGGGCCATCGGACGGCTGTCGCGCTCCAGGTCCGACGGCGCGATCACCGCCGGCCCCTCCACCGACACGTAGCGGTACGGCGGTTCCTCCTGCTGGGCGCACAGCGTGAAGCGCCCCGTCCGGCCGATGAGCCGGCCCTTCAGCGAGTCGCCGTCCATCAGCACCGTCACGTCGCCGCCCGGCTCGTACGAGTACCACACGGGCACCGCGAGCGGGGGACCGTCGGAGCGTTCGATGGCAATCACCCCCACGTGCAGTGCGGCGAGAAAGGCCTCGCGCTCGGCTTCTGTCATGGCCAGCGGGTTCATGGTGCGTGCTCCTCGTGGTCGCGGTGGGTCGCGGGGATAGCCTTGCAGTTCCGCGGGCATCCCGCATCCGCGGACACAGAACAACCGCGGGGACGTAGCTCAATTGGTAGAGCGCCTGCTTTGCAAGCAGGAGGTCGTGGGTTCGATTCCCATCGTCTCCACCAGCGCCGCGAACCCTCGCGCGCAGCCCGGTTCATGAACACCTCAGTCCTGCGCATCTCGTGTCCCGACCAGCCCGGCCTCGTGGCGGCCGTGTCGTCGTGGGTGGCCGGGGTCGGCGGCAACATCGTGCACGCCGAGCAGCACACCGACCGCCATGACGGCATGTTCTTCCAGCGGGTGGAGTTCACCCACGGCGACATGGTGGGCGCCGACAGCCTGCGGGCGGGTTTCGCTGCCGTTGCCGCCAACTGGGCCATGGACTTCACGCTCGAGCCCCTGCCGTGGCGTCCGCGCACCGCGGTGCTGTGCTCGCGCCAGCTGCACTGTGCCGCCGACCTTCTCTCCCGCACCACCTACGGCGACCTCGGCCTCGACATCGTCGGGGTGGTGTCGAACCATGCCGATGCACAGCAGCTGGCCACCTCGTTCGGTCACACGTTCTTCCACGTGCCGGTGGAAGGGGGCGACACCGGCCGCGCCGAGCAGGAGAACACTCTCTCCACCATCCTCGACTCGCTGCAGGTCGACCTCGTGCTGCTGGCGCGCTACATGCTGGTGCTGCCGGGTGACCTCGTGCGCCGTTGGAGTGGGCGCATGATCAACATCCACCACTCGTTCCTCCCCGCGTTCGTGGGTGCGAACCCGTACCGCCAGGCGCACGACCGTGGGGTGAAGGTGATCGGCGCCACGGCGCACTATGTCACAGAGGAGCTGGACGAGGGGCCGATCATCGCCCAGGACGTGGCACGCGTGACCCACCGCGACGACGTGGAGGAGCTCACCCGCATCGGTCGCGACCTCGAGACCGTGGTGCTGGCCAGGGCCGTGCGTGCGCACGTGGAGCACCGTGTGCTCGCGTGGAACAACCGAACCGTGGTGTTCGGATAAGGGGGCCGGGTCATGGGTGCAAAGAAGAAGACACCAGCCTCATCCACACAGAAGGTCACTGCTGGCTCACGCATGCAGCTGATCGACGTGACGCTCCGCATCATCCTGGAGCAGGGGGTCGATGCAGTGCGCATCGAGGACATCGTGGCCGAAGTCGGTGTCACAAAGGGTTCGCTCTACTGGCACTTCGAGGACCGTGAGGCCCTCATCAAGGAAGCCCTCGCCGAACATCTGCGGCGCCTCAACGCCGAGATTGTGGAGGGCGTGTCCACTGCAATCTCAACCGCCACCTCGAAGGATGACTACCTCGTTCAGATTGCGCCCTTCATTGTGAATCCCTATGACGAGGCCCAGGTGCGCGAGCGTTGGCAACGACTCGTGGTGATGGCCGAGACACGGAAGGCCCCCGAACTTGCGGCGATGATGCGCGAGGTTCAGTCCCGGAGCCTGGCGGTGTTCGTGGAGCTGATGAGCGAGGCCCAGAAGCAGGGAGTTCTCCGTGATGATGTTGATCCAAAGGCTGTTGCAACGGCACTGAGTGCCATGAACCTCGGGTCCAACATCATCGACGTTCTCGGTGATCACGGTCCGGAACCCGAGGCCTGGTGGAGCTTGATGTCGTTCTTCATCGGCGCGCTCTTCCCGGCGGGTGAATCCGGAGCCGACACGGTTGGAGAGGGTTGACGCCTAGGGGCAAACCGAGCTCAGAGTCCGTGCCATACTTAATGTATGGGATTTCGACAGAAGTGTTCGCTGGTGGCTGTGTGTGCATTGGCCATCGTTGGTTTGGTGATTGCCTCGGCACCCCCCGATGTGGCTCACGGATGGACAACCACAACCGGATCTGTGTCGGCATTCCTCGGTTCAGGCATGGTTACGCCGAACGCGGTCGAGGTTGATGCAAACGGCAACATCTACACGTCGGGCACGATCAACAATGCAGCCACAGACTTCGACCCGTCTCCGCTGACCACGTACACACTCACCCCTGCCTCGGCAAACTTCACCGGATACGTGGCGAAGTTGAACAGCGAAGGCGAACTGCAGTGGGCCGGTCTTTTCACCGGATCCGGCACGTCGCGCGTGAACGACATTGCAGTCGACTCAGCGGGGAACGTACTTGCAATGGGCTACTTCAGGGGCACGATCGACCTTGACCCAGGGTCGGGTACATCGACGGTGCAGAGTTCTTCATCCGGCTTTATGGACAATTTCTTTGCCGTTCGTCTCAGTACATCAGGCGCTCTCTCGTGGTCGCACACGTTGCCGGTGCAGTCGTACGGATACAGCGTTGACGTTGATTCGTCGGACAATTTTGTTGTCATCGGTGATTACGCCGGCATCAATGTCGATTTCGACCCAGGCGCCGGAACAGCCCCGTACTCCAGCACCAGCAGCGGCTCCACCAACATCTTTGTGTGGAGCGTCACTTCGGCCGGTACGCATCGTTGGGTAAAGCAAGCAACAGGCACGGGGACCGTCGGCAAGGCGGTGGGCACTGACTCCGCAGGAAATGTCTACATCTGTGGCACGTATCAAGGCTCCACAACAGATTTCGACCCAGGCCCCGGATTAGCACAAGTTGCGTCTGCCGGAAGCCAGGACTTCTATCTGTGGTCGTTGAACCAGAGCGGGGCCTATCGCTGGGTGACAACATTTGGTGGTTCGTCCGGGGAGACGTGCGACGGCCTCGATGTGTCCTCGTCGGGCAACGTAGTTGTCAGTGGCACGTTCTACACCGCGATCGACCTCGGGCGAGACCTCAGCAACGAGGTCACTGCTGTGTCGGGTCAGGACTATTTCTTCGGCGTGTTCGATTCCACAGGGGCGAATTCGTTCATCTATGGGAGCGATTCCACGGGAATTTGGACCAGAGGGATGGATGGCTCATCGGTGTGGTTCGCTGGACGTTTTACCGGCACAGTCGACCTGAATCCGGATGGGGCAGTCACCAACAACGTGACATCGCGGGGTGGCGGAGACGTGTACTTGGTTGAGTTCGATCTCACAGGTACGTTCCAACGCGCTTTCAGTTTCGGCGGGAGCAGCGGCACAGAGACACCGGGCGCCATCGCCTTCTCCGGTGGCAATATCTTCATTGCGGGCGATTTTTCTTCAAACCCGACGAATTTCAATCCCGGCAACGGAACAGCTGTCAACATTTCTGCCACCGGGTCATCTTCTGGCTTCGTGAACAAGTTGACATCCGTTGGTCAGGTGGTGGTGCCGCCAACCACGACGACCACCACGACAACGACGACAGTGTCCGCCACTACGACCACCGCGCCGCCCACGGCCACTACCACCACCGCGCCGTCAGCCACCACGACCACTGCGCCACTTGCGGGGTCGGACAGCTCCGGTGGATCGGGCGGCAGTCCCGTGGCGAGCGTGCCGCCCGGTGCCACCACTCTCCCGGGCACCGCAACCACGGTTGCGTCTGTTTCCACCACGGTGAAGAACGGCTCCGTTGCGACAGCAACGTCTTCGCCTGCCGGCGGAGCAACGAATGGCAGTTCCACCACAACCACTGAGCCTGCTCCCGTGTCGGGAGATGCAGGAGAGGACAGCGCACCTGACGTGCAGGGGGTCGGGCCGGGGCAGGTGGGCGCCACCGTGAACGGATCGCCCGCAGTCGCAACAGTCGAGGAGTCAGGCGGGTCGCTTGTCGTCAGAGTGGGCGGGTTGAAACTTCGTTACACGTTGACATCGCCCGACGGCCTGCGGCGGACGGTGTCGAACGCTTCTGCGCTGCAGGTGTTCGCCGGTGATGCACTGCAGGTCGACTTCGAGGGCTTCGGCAACGACACCACCGCCCAGGCTTGGCTGGTGCCCGGCAACACCCTGATCGGCAGTGCAATGCTGACGAACGGGAGGGGAGCCGTGCGCGGAACCGTTCCGTCCGGTGCATCGTCGGGCGAGCGCCGCATCGTCACCCGTGCCGAGACCCCCATGGGGGAACCGGTGGTCGTGGCCTACGGGGTGAAGGTGACGGACACCGGCACCGGAGGCGCCCCGTGGTCGCGGATTCTTCTCGTGGTCGTGAGTCTCGCGGTTGTGTCCGGGTTGCTCATCCCGGCGGCACGTCGCCGCCGCCAGAACGAGAGCTGACGGAACTACGGCTTCTTGATCACCAGGTCGAGTGCGGCCCGGTTGGCACCGCCGGTGAGGGTCTGCCCCGCGGCGGTGAGCTGGAAGTTGAACGACGTTCCGCTGGCGGCGGAATCCCACGCCGCACCGATGCAGGTCTTTGCATCGAGCGTGAACGTGAGCTTCGCTGCGCCGGTGCCCGAGTCACTGTCGACGGACTGCTTGTCGGTCATCGGCCAGAGACGCTCGGCCATGTCGCCACCGGTGGCGATGTTGAAGCCCGCGTTGTCGGAGTACGAGCCGGCCGCGCACGGGGTGTCCATGGAGCCGGGCCCCGGCGGCGGCATGTAGATCATGCCGTAGCGCAGGCCGCCCATGTCCTTGAACGTGCCGGTCTCGCCGGTGGTGGCGAGTCGCTGCGGGCGGAAGAACTCGATCTTCAGCTTGCCGGTCGCGTCCGCGTTCAGCGCACCGCCTGCGTATGTGGCGCCGTTCACGGTGGCGAGGCCCGGCACGGTGACCGCGTGCGGGTTCAGCATCATCACGATGCTCTTCTCCTCGCCGCTGGCCAGCACGTAGCGCACGGTGTACACGTCACCGGGCTTCATGGTGTTCAGCGTCTCGGCTCCCTGGTTCGGGAACATCGAGGCCAGCCAGTACACGTTGTTCGGGTCGCCGTCGCGGTTGCGGTTCATCAGGTACAGCGCGTTGCCGGTGCCGGCGGGGTTCGCACCGAGCGTGGTGTCGAGACCCGAGGTGGCGGGGCTGGACGAGTTCTCCACGGCGAATCCGCCGTTGTAGGACTTCCACTCGATGCCGGTGTTGTTGTTGGCGAGGTGGGAGTTCAGGTTGCGTGCCGTGGGGGCCGAACCGCCGCAGTATGCGAGCGTGCCGCAGTCCACCCACGCGTACTTCACGGAGTTGAGGGTGGATGCCCTGTCGCCGCTGACGAAGTTGTTCTGGCCGATGAAGAACTGCACGTTGTAGTTGCCCGAGGTGCCGAGCACGGCGACCACGTCGGAGGTGGAGAGCGTGGGGGAGATGTTCGCGTTGAAGAGCGGGTTCGACGAGCGCAGTGACACCCAGGGGTTCAGTGCGGCCGTCTGCGTGGTGGTGGGGTCGACGGCATCGATCACCTGGTCGCCGTCGTCGTCCGCATCGAGTGCGTTCGGCAGGCCGTCAGCGTCAAGGTCGGCCCCGAGCACCGGGGTCTCGTTGAACGCGCTCGCACCCTTCACACCCGTCTTCGCCTTCGAGCACGCGGCCTTCTTCCTCGCGAACGCGGTCATCTTCACGATGCCTGCGGTTCCGGCGGCGGCGGGGATGCCAGCCTTCGACTTCGCGGGCACACCGGCCGCAAGATAGGTGGAGGCGCTGGGGGTCTTCTTCGTGATCGCCGCACCACCGGACATCGTGAGGGTGCCGAGGTTCACCGACTTGCCGGCGAGGCGCGTGTTCGCGCAGTAGGTGGTGCCGGTCTTCTGCTTGGCGATCACCACCGGGCCCGCGTAGCGGTTCTTGGTGTCCACCAGCTGCAGCGACGCCTTGTTGGATGCCGCCTTCGACGTGACGAACTTGAATGCGCCGGTGGCATCGGCGGTGGCACTGACTGTGGCGCCGGCCGAGGTGACCAGCAGAACCTTGTAGCCCTGGTTCACTGCGCCGAGGGTTCCCCGAATGGTGACATTGGCTGCCTCGGCGGGCGAGACACCGGCGACGATGCCGAGGCTGGCGACGGAGAGGGCGAGAGCGGTGAGGCGCCTGAATTTCATTCAGTGAGAGTAGGAAAGTCCCCGTACCCTGTCAATCAGCAGGGTTCCGGTCAGTCGATGGCCGGCTCAGCCTGCGAGGCCCCCATGGTGGCCAGCAGCACCTCGATGAGCCGGGCCCACTCCTCCTGGGTGGGGGCAAAGGCCGGGTTCACATCGGCCAGCACGGTGCCGAGGGGCACCGCCTCCACCAGCAGGGCGATGGCCTGCGCCGAGATGTCGGTGCGCACGATGCCGTCGCGCTGGGCCTGCTCGAGCACGGCCACGAATTCGGCGCTCGAGCGCTCCTGCTCGGCGCGGATGCGGTCGCGCAGCACCTCGTTGTGCTCGGAGGCAGCCAGGATCGCGAGGCGGTTCCACCGGGTGCGCCGCCTCAGCGCGTCGTCGAGGGTGGCGCCGAAGCTGCGCAATGCTGCATCCAGCAGGTCGCTCTCGGAACCGTGTCCCTCCACCGACGCGCCGAAGTTGTCGATGTCGGCGCGGGCGAGCTCGATGTACTGGCGCGCACGCACCTCGGCGATGATCGCCTGCCGGTCGGCGAAGTAGTGGTACAGCAGGCCCACGGCAACGTTGCAGCGCTCGGCCAGTTCGGCCACGCGCAGGCCGTTCTCGCCGCGCTCCTCGATGATCGTGCGCGCCTCGGCGAGGATCATCTCGAGTGTCTGGGGCATGCACTCACCCTAGGGGCGACACGAGCCGGGTGACCAATAGCCTGTGTCGGTGCGCAGGATCGTGGTGGTGGGTTCGTCGGTGGCGGGCATCAGGGCTGCAGAAACCCTGCGCCAGGGCGGTTTCGACGGCATCGTCACGGTGATCACCGACGAGTCAGGCACTCCCCACGACCGGCCACCGCTGAGCAAGAAGTTCCTCTCCGGTGACGTGGACGAGGAGCGCATCGCACTGCGCAAGCCCGAGATGCTCGATGCACTCGATCTGGAGTGGATGCGCGGCGCCACCGCCGCGGGGTTTGGTGCCGCGACACGCACGATCACGCTGCACTCCGGTGACATGGTCACCGCCGACGGCGTGATCATCGCCACCGGCGGCCGTGCTCGCACCCTGCCGAACGTGCCGATGGTGGGCGGTGTGCATGTGCTGCGCACGCTGCACGATGCACAGGCCCTGCGGGCCGACCTCTCGCCCGGCACACGCATGGTGGTGATCGGCGCGGGTTTCATCGGCCTCGAGGCCGCAGCCACGGCCGCGCAGATGGGCGCGAAGGTGACGGTTCTCGAGGGTGCATCCGCGCCGCTGATCCGCGGCCTGGGGGAGCAGATGGGCGCAGCCGTGGCGGCGGTGCACGCACGCAACGGCGTGCAGGTGCGCTGCGGTGTGTCGGTGCAGGGAATCGATCATGACGACCGAGTGAGCGCCGTGCTTCTCGGCGACGGTGAGCGCATCGAGTGCGACGTGGTGCTGGTGGGCATCGGCGTGTCGCCCGCCACGCAGTGGCTGGAGGGCAGCGGTCTCGTGCTGCGCGATGGCGTGGTGTGCGATGAGTTCCTGTCCACCGGGTTCCCCGGCGTGTATGCCGCCGGCGACTTGCTGCGCTGGCCGAACGCGGTGTTCGCGCACGTGGAACCCGACATGCGCGTGGAGCACTGGACGAACGCCGCCGAGCAGGGCGCAGCAGCGGCGACCAACCTGCTGGCCGAACTGCAGGGGGGCGAGCGCACCCCGTACTCGGCGGTGCCGTTCTTCTGGAGCGACCAGTTCGACGCACGCATCCAGTTCCTCGGCCGCAGTCACCCCGACGCCCGGGTGGAGGTGGTGGCGGGCTCGCCCGGCGAGGGGCGTTTCTGCGCGATGTACGCACTGGCCGGCCGGTTCGTGGGTGTGCTGGGCGTGACGATGCCGAAACTGGTGATGTCGTCACGCGCGCTGTTGATGAGGGAGACCTCCGCCGACGAGGCCCGTGCGCACTTCGCCGCACTCGCCGCTGCGCCCGCCCCGGGGAAGCCGCAGGGCTGACGGTGCTGCCGGACCCGGAACGACTCGCCGCGTGGCGCGCGTTCCTCACGGCGCACGCAGCGATGGAGAAGATGCTGTCGCGCGAGCTGATGCAGGAGTTCGACCTCCAGCTGCCGTGGTTCGAGGTGCTCGATGCGCTGGCAGCGAACGAGGGTGCGATGCGTTTCAACGAGCTGGCCGAACGAACGATGACGCACC
>JBMUAQ010000069.1:0-11515 GCA_049454855.1 Ilumatobacteraceae bacterium | reverse complement strand
CGGCTGAGCGAACCCTCCCCGGAGGTCCGCGCTCTCATCGACGACGCCGAGTTCCGCGCCAGCCTCGCGGTGCAGTGAACCCGGTATTGCCGTAGCGTTCGGGTGATGGAGGCACGCATCCTCACCTGGAACGTGTGGTGGCAGTTCGGGCCCTGGCGCGACCGCCAGCCGGCCATCCTGAAGGTGCTCCGCGAACAGGATGCCGACGTCGTGTTCCTGCAGGAGGTGTGGGGTCAGGAGGGTGGTCTCGACCAGGCCGACTGGCTGGCCGACGAGTTGAACATGTACGTCGCGCGCACCGACGGCCCCTGGTACGACGGGGGCGTCAGTCTCGGGAACGCGATCCTCTCGCGCTGGCCGATCGTGCGCTGGCAGGTGCACCGTCTGCCCGACTACACGGGTGCGCCGAGCCACCGTCGTGCTGTTGTCGCGCAGCTCGACACCCCGTACGGGCGGTGGTGGACGGTCTGCACCCATCTCGACTACCGCTTCGACCAGTCGGGCACGCGCGTCGCCCAGGTGGAGTCGCTGTGCGCGATCGTCGACTCCCTCCGCGAGGACCCCGAGGTGGAGACGCCGGTGATCATGGCGGGGGACTTCAACGCGGTTCCCGACTCCGACGAGATCCGCATGCTCACGGGACGCCGCGAACCGCCGGTGCAGGGTCTCGTGTTCACCGACCTCTGGGAGGTGGCGGGGGAGGGCAACGGCTTCACATGGCGCCGCGACAACCCCTACATCGCTGATTCCACCTGGCCGAACCGCCGGCTCGACTACCTCTTCGTGAGCTGGCCGAGGCCGCGTCCGCTCGGCAACCCGGGCCGTGTGTGGCTGGCCGGCGTCGACACGGTCGACGGCATCCAGCCGAGCGACCATGCGGCCGTGGTGGCAGACATCACGATGGTGGCGGAGTAGCCGCCTGCCCTGCTCGGGCGCCTACCAGGCGCAGCGCATCCGCTTGATGCCGTTGATGAACGAGCTCTGGAGGTAGTCGGGCTCGGTGGTGATCTCGATCTGCGGCACGCGGCGGCGGATCTCGTCGAACATCACCCCAACCTCGCGGCGCGCGAGGTTGGCTCCCAGGCAGAAGTGGGGCCCGCCGGCGCCGAAGCCCACCTGCGCGGGTGCGAGGGGCCGTGTGATGTCGAAAGTGTCGGGCCGGTCGAACACGCGCTCGTCACGGTTTCCCGACTGGTAGAACATCACGACCTTCTCGCCCTCCTTGATGGGCTGGCCGTTGATCTCGGTGTCCTCGGTCGCGGTGCGGCGGAAGTGGATCACGGGCGTCGCGTAGCGCACGATCTCCTCCACTGCGGTGCGCTGGTGGGTCTCGAAGTCGTTGAACCACTTGTCGCGCTGGTCGGGGTTGCGGGTGAGCTCGCGCATGCCGTGTGCGATCGCGGTGCGGGTGGTCTCGTTCCCGGCCACCACGAGGAGGATGAAGAAGGAACCGAACTCCTGCGCGCTGATCCGCTCGCCGTCGACCTCCGCGGCCATCATGACCGAGGCGATGTCGTTGCGCGGGTTGGCCTTCCGCTCCTCGCCGAGCGCGAGTGCGTAGTTGAAGATCTCGCCGCCGACGCGCACGAGGTCCTCGAACGTGCCCACGTACTCGGGGTCACCCACGCCGAGGATGGTGTTTGTCCAGTTGAAGATCATCTCCTCGTCGGACTCCGGGATGCCCATCATGTCGCAGATGATCTGCAGCGGCATCAGCGCGGCGACCTCCTTCACGAAGTCGCACTCCTTCTCGGGGAACCGCTCGAACAGGCGGTCGATGACGGCCTTCGACCGCACCCTCACGGACTCCTCCAGTGCGGTGATCTCCTTCGGGGTGAAGCCTTTCGACACGATGGAGCGCAGACGGAAATGCTTGGGGTCGTCCATGTTGATCATCGAGCCGAAGAACTCGTTGATCTCCACGGGAAGGTCGCCGATGTTCGAGCCCTTCCCGCTGCAGAACAGCTGCGGGTTGCGGCTCACGTGCCAGATGTCGTCGTGCCGCACGAGCGCGCGGTATCCGGGGCCGCGCGGGAACGGGGAGTCCTCGGGCTGGAACTCCTCGAAGAACCGGAACGGGTCCTCGTCGCGCAGGGTGCGGAAGGCACCGAAGCGCCAGTCCCGGGGGGCCGTCCAGAACTCGGGGGACGACAGGTCGATGTCGGCGAGAGGCACGCGGGGAAGTTCCATGGCGCGAGGCTATTGCCCGCCGCACCCCGTTCGGGCAGGGGGAACGGGCCGCCCGTTGACTAGGTTCTGAGCCGTTGTCCCGATTCGCGGGACCGCCCGAGCCAGGAGGCCCCCAATGCCCGAAGCAGTCATCGTCGCCACAGCCCGCAGCCCGATCGGTCGTGCCAACAAGGGGTCGCTGAAGGACCTCCGCCCGGACGACATGTCGGCGCAGATCATCCGCGCGCTGATGGCCAAGGTGCCGCAGGTGAAGGCAAGTGATGTCGAGGACCTCATGATGGGCATCGGCCAGCCCGCCGGTGAGGGCGGCTTCAACATCGCCCGCATGGCCGCGATCCTTGCCGGTCTCGACGACGTCCCCGGCGTCACCGTGAACCGTTACTGCTCGTCGTCGCTGCAGACCATCCGCATGGCCGCGCATGCCATCCGCTCGGGGGAGGGCGACTGTTTCATCGCCGCCGGTGTGGAGACCGTGAGCCGTTATGCCTCCGGTGCCAGTGACTCCGCACCGAACCCGCTCTTCAAGGAGCCGGGTGCACGCACCCGCGCGCGCGCCGAGGGCGGCCAGGGCAAGTGGGCGCCGGCGCCCGGTCTTCCCGATGCCTACATCGCGATGGGCCAGACCGCGGAGAACGTGGTGGAGCACGAGGGCGTGACCCGTGAGGAGATGGACCGCTTCGGCGTCCGTTCGCAGAACCTCGCGTGCGAGAACGTGGACAACGGCTTTTTCGAGCGCGAGATCACCCCGCTCACCCTTCCTGACGGCACCGTGGTGTCGAAGGACGACGGCCCACGCCCCGGCACCACGTACGAGGCCGTGTCGCAGCTGAAGCCGGTGTTCCGCCCCGACGGTTCGGTGACCGCCGGCAACGCGTGCCCGCTGAACGACGGCGCCGCCGCCGTGATGGTGATGAGCGACACCAAGGCCAAGCAGCTCGGTCTCACGCCGCTCGCGCGCATCGTGTCGTCCGGTGTGTCGGGCCTGAACCCCGAGATCATGGGCCTCGGTCCGATCGAGGCCTGCCGCCAGGCCCTGAAGCGGGCCGGCATGTCGATCGACCAGATCGACCTCGTGGAGATCAACGAGGCATTCGCCGCGCAGGTCCTCCCGTCGGCCAAGCACCTCGGCATCCCGATGGAGAAGCTGAACGTGCACGGCGGCGCGATTGCCCTCGGTCACCCCTTCGGAATGACCGGCGCCCGCATCATGACCACGCTGATCAACGGTCTCCAGTGGGAGAACAAGCAGTACGGCATGGAGAGCATGTGCGTGGGCGGCGGCCAGGGCATGGCCATGATCGTCGAGCGCCTCAGCTGACGTTTCCGTCGGTGGCCGCGGCGGTCCCGCCGCGGAGCATCACCGCGACGACAACTCCCATCACGGCCATCAACGCCGCGGCAACCCCGAAGGTGAACCCGGGTCCCTGCGCGCCGTACATCCACGGTGCGGCAAAGGACATGAGGATCGCCCCCACGAGGTCACCGCTGGCCTGCAGACCCTGTGCGGCACTGGCGCGCCCGAGAGGTGCCACCTTGGCCATGAGGCTCTGCGCCGACGGGGTGGATACGGCGCTGATGAGCCCCTCGACGACGGCGAACGCCACCAGCAGCTCGGGTGTGGGCAGCAGACCGTAGACGAACACGAGCGGCACCATCATGGCGATGCCGACGAGGATCATCCGCTCCGGCCCCCGGCGGTCGACGAGCCGGCCTCCCTTCGCACCGAAGATGATGAACGGCACCGTGAACAGCAGGAACGTGAGACCGACCTGGAAGTTGTTGCCGCCGCGGTCGGTGATGTAGCGGTCCCACAGGGCGTCGTAGATGCCGACGGGCAGGAAGAGGGTGGCCGACGCCAGTACGGCCGCGCGCACCGGGCGCAGACGCAGCAACTCGAACGAGAGCCTGCCCGACTCGGCAGTGGTGGGCAGGGTCGGCAGGTCACGCGAGAGCACCGCGAGGAACACGAGCACGCCGATGCCCGCGAACACGAGGAACGCGCCGCGGATGCCGAACGGGCCGATGAGGAGCGCCCCGATCAACGGGCCACCCGTGAAGCCTGCGATCTCCACCCCGCGCAGCCGCGCCATCCGTTCGGCGGCGCGTGAACGGTCGATGTTGGCCGCGAGTGCACGCACCGCCGGGCCCGACATACCGAGTGACGAGCCCGCAATCGCACGCGCAACCACGAACACCGGCAACGACCCCCCGAACGCGAAGAGAACCGAGCCCGCAACCGCGAACACCACCCCCGCCAGCACCATCACCTTCGGGTTGCGACGGTCGGCGAGGGGTGCGACGGTGAGCTGCACGATGAGCGAGGCGAGGAACCCCGACGCCGCGATGTAGCCGAGCCCTGCATCGGAGAAGCCGTACCTGTCCTGAAGGTCACTGAGCGCCGGGAAGATCATGCTGTTCGCCACCGGCACCCCGAAACCACACACGAGCAGCGGGCCGATGCCCATGGTGAACTTCTGGAGGGGTCTCATCTGATTTGCGCCGTGTCTGCCGTGTCAGCCGTGGCGCTGGCAGCGCAGCACCGCGGAGTTGAAGGCAGGCCAGTGTTCCATGCCCCACTCGTCGAACTCGCGCTCCGCCAGCATCACGCATGCGGTGTCGATGACGGGGTCGTACCACAGGAACGTGCCGATGCCCCCGAAGTGGCCGAACGTGGCGGCCGAGTTGTCGGGGCTGGTCCAGTGGGGGTGCTTGTGCCCGCGGATCTCGGGACCGAGGCCCCACGGGCACGGCGACATCGGCCCGATGCCGGGCACGATGCCGTCGAGTTCCCCGAACTGGGGGGTCACGGCGGTGGTGTAGGTGTCGCGGGAGACGAGGCGGGGCCTGCGCATTTCGCCCGCGAACAGCACCAGGTCATCCACGTTCGAGTGCACGTCCTTTGCGCACGAGCCGAGCAGTTCGGTGTCCTCCATGCCGAGCGGCGCGAACACCGCCTCGTCGAGGTACTCCGCGAACGGCATGCCGGTTCGGTCGGCCACGTGGGCGGCGGCCATGTCGTACCCGGTGTTCGAGTAGATGCGCTTTGCTCCCGGATTCCCCACCGGCTCGGCACCGTCGAACGGGTAGCCGCCCGCATGCGAGAGCAGATGGCGCAGTGTGCATCCCTCCTGGCCCACCGGGTCGTCCAGCGACACCGAACCCTCCTCCACGGCGACGAGCACCGCCCACGCGGCGAGCGGCTTGCTGACGGAGGCGATCCGCTGCCGTCGCTGGGTGTTCCCGTGCAAGTGCGCGCCGAACCGGTCGATCACGGCGGCACCGAAGTGCCCCACCGGGAAGCGGTCGGCGAGCGCCCAGGCCGCGTCGTAGCGGTCAGGCATCCGAGCCGCGGACGAGCTCGGCCACGCGGAACGCGAGGTCCAGCGACTGGCGGCCGTTCAGCCTCGGGTCGCAGATCGTCTGGTAGCGGGTGTCGAGGTCCTCGGCGGTGAGGGAGTGGCCGCCGCCCGTGCACTCGGTGACGTCGTCGCCGGTGAGCTCCACGTGGATGCCGCCCGGCCAGGTTCCCTCGGCGTGGTGCGCACGCACGAAGCCGGCGATCTCGGTGACGATGTCGTCGAAGTGGCGCGTCTTGCGTCCGTTCGGTGCGGTGACGGTGTTGCCGTGCATCGGGTCGCACGCCCACACCACCGGATGGCCCGAGTCGCGCACAGCGCGCAGCAGCGGCCGAAGAGAGTCCTCCACCTTGTCGGAGCCCATGCGGCTGATGAGGGTGAGGCGACCGGGCACCTGTGCCGGGTTCAGCTTCTCGCACAGCTCGATGACCCACTCCGGCGACGCGGACGGGCCGATCTTGCAGCCGATGGGGTTGCCGACGCCGCGAAGGAACTCGATGTGCGCCCCGTCGAGCTGCCGTGTGCGCTCGCCGATCCACAGCATGTGTGCCGAGCAGTCGTACCACTGGCCGGTGAGGGAGTCCTGGCGCGTGAGGGCCTCCTCCCACCCGAGAATCAGCGCCTCGTGGCTGGTGTACACGTCGACCTCGTGCAGCGTCGAGTTGTTCTCGGTGTCGATGCCGACGGCGCGCATGAAGCGCAGTGCACGGTCGATCTCCGATGCAAGCCGTTCGTAGCGCACGCCCTCCGGGCTGGCCGCGACGAACTCCTGGGTCCATGCCTGCACACGGTTGAGGTCGGCAAAGCCGCCCTTCGTGAATGCGCGCAGAAGGTTCAGCGTCGATGCGGACTGGTGGTAGGCCTGCACGAGACGGTCGGGGTCGGGCACACGTGCAGCCTCGGTGGGCGAGGCATCGTTGACGATGTGCCCCCGGAACGACGGGATCTCCAGGTTGCCGATCTTCTCGGTGTTCGAGGAGCGCGGCTTGGCGAACTGCCCGGCCATGCGGCCGACCTTCACCACCGGCACCCCCATGGAGTACGTGAGCACCACTGCCATCTGCAGGATCACACGGAGCTTCTCGCGGATGTTGTTCGCACTGAACTCCTCGAAGCTCTCCGCGCAGTCACCGGCCTGCAGCAGGAACGCATTCCCTGCTGCCACCTGGGCGAGGGAGGCCTGCAGCGCACGCGCCTCGCCGGCGAACACGAGCGGGGGATAGCCCGCGACCTGCTTCAGGGCGGCATCGACCGCGGCTAGGTCCGGCCACTCCGGCTGCTGGGCGGCAGGGAAGTTCAGCCACGAGGTCGGGCTCCAGCTCTTCGGCATGGCCCAAAGCCTTGCGCCTCAGGGGCGCGTTCGCAACCGCATTACGCGCGAAAGCCGCGCGTCGGGCCGAATGACCCGGGGCGCGCGGCTCGCGTGGGAGGAGTGGTGGTCAGACCGCGAGGATGCGGACGGCGTCTTCCTTCAGACCCTCGACCGCGCGGCTGACGAGACGGCGGGCGGCCTCGGCGGTGACTCCGAGCTCCTCACCGATCTCGCGGAAGCTCTGCTTCTCGCCGTCGTAGAGACCGAAACGCTTCTCCACGGCCATGCGGGCGCGCGGCTCCAGGGTGCCGAGGAGCTCCTCGAGCAGTTCGCTCTCGACGAGGTCCATCACGGCGTCCTCGGGCGTGCCCTGGCCGTTGTCCATGAGGTCGCCGAGCGTGGCGTCGCCGTCGTCGCCGACGGTCTTGTCGAGCGACACAGGGGTGGTGAGCCTGTGCAGCTCGGCATTCGTCGCATCGAGGGTCTCACCGTCACCGGATGACTGACGCAGCGCCGCACGGAGGCTGGCGGAGCGGTCACCGGGGATGCGGATGAGGCTCGCCTTCTGGTCGAGCGCGCGGCCGATGGCCTGGCGGATCCAGAAGGTGGCGTAGGTGGAGAACTTGAAGCCGCGGCGCCAGTCGAACTTGTCGACCGCGTGCTCGAGGCCGAGGTTGCCCTCCTGGATGAGGTCGAGCAGGTCCATGCCCTGGGGCAGGGGGTAGCGGCGGGCAATCGACACCACGAGACGGAGGTTCGCGCGGATGAAGCGGTCCTTCGCCACGCTGGCCTTGCGCACGTCGCGTCGCAGGGCCGCCGAGCGCTCGCCCTTGTCGATGCGCTTCTGGGCGTCACGGCCCGCCTCGATCGCCTTGGAGAGCTCGCGCTCGTCCTCTGCGGTGAGGAGGGGGACCTTGCCGATGTCGTTCAGGTACAAACCGATGGAGTCGTTCATGGTGAAGGGTTCAACATTCCTTGTGTTGGTGATGTTCCCGGGGCACGCCGTGGCGGCGGGCACAGGGTTGTCGACATGGGGGTGCCCGTGTCGGGGGGAAGGTGACTGTAACACGGGGCAGTACCGCGCGCTAGAGCCAAAACCAACCTCCGCCCGGATAGTGACGGACAGGCCACCTACACTCGTCCGGTGCCCTCCGACGCCCCCGACCCGCGCCGTTACTGGGCCGGGATGAGGCTGGGGCTGCTCGGGGGAACCTTTGACCCACCCCATCTTGGCCACCTGGCCGCGGCCCGGGCCGTGAGGGATGCCCTCGGCCTCGACCGGGTGGATCTGCTGCCGGCGAACGACCCCTGGCAGAAGACCGACGGCGGGAGGGACGTCACCGACGCGCTGGTGCGCCTGGCGATGGTTCGTGCCCTCGTGCAGGGTGAGGAGGGTCTCGGCGTGGACGACCGCGAGATCAGGCGGGGAGGGCCCACCTACACGGCCGACACCCTGGAGGAGCTCCACGCCGAGACACCCGGGATGGACGTGCACCTCATCATCGGCGCCGACACCGCCCGCGCCTTCGGAACGTGGAGGCGCCCCGGTGTCGTCGCTTCGCTCTCTACGCTCGTCGTGGTGAACAGGGGAGACGAGAGTGCGCCCGTCCCCGACGGTGGCGGCCGCGCAGTGTTCGTCACGATGACGCCCGCGCACGTGTCGAGCAGTTCCGTGCGTGCCGCGGTGGCCCGCGGCGAGGACGTGAGCGGCGACGTCGGCGCGGCAGTGGCACGGGTCATCGCCGGTCACGGCCTGTATGCGGGGGCCGCATGAGTGCTATCGCATCGCGGCGCAGGCGACGAGCACTCACGGCGGTGGCCCTGGGCGTTGCGGGGTTGCTCGCTCTTCCCTCGGGTCTCGTGCTGGGGGCGAACCGGTTGTTGAACGAGTCCGGCGGTGACAACGTCGACAACCGTCCCACCACCCGGATCCCCACGACGCCGACGGCTCTCCTTGCCGTGGTGAACGACAGGGGACAGGTCGCCTCGATGGCGATGCTCGCGGTGGCCCCGTCGGGCCGCGGCGGGAGCATCGTGTCGATTCCCGTCGGTGCGAACGCGGAGATCCCGAAGACGGGGACCATCCACCGCGTTGCCGATTCCTACACGGGGGCGCCCGATCCTGCGGCGGCCCTCGCGGCACTGCGGGCTGACGTCGAGGGACTTCTCAACGTGTCGTTCTCGACCGCTGACGACATGACCGCGACGGAGCTCGCGACGGTTCTTGCTCCGGTGGGTGAGCGTGAGGTCACGCTGCCCTCCCCGGTGATGGACACCCGTGCCGACGGCACGGTCGTCGAGGTTGCCCCGGCGGGTCCGTCCACGCTCGCGCCCGACCGCATCGCGGCCGCACTTGCCGCCTCCCAGGACGGTGTCGCCGAGACGTCCCGGCTGCCGAACGTGAGGGAACTGTGGTCGGCGGTCGCCGCCGCGGGCACCGCCCCGACTTCCACGGACACCACGGTCGCAGCGGACGACGAGGCGACGGAGCCGGCTGACATCGCGGCGTACTACTCGGCGCTGCTCGCCGGCCCGGTCCAGGTGTGGCAGCTGTCGGCGACGCTCGTGACCGACGCCGTGCGCAACCCGGGGAACGTGGACCTGTACGACCTCGACGGCGGCGAGGTGATCATGGTGATGGCCAGCATCGCCCCGAGTGCCATTGCACTCGTGTCGAACAGCCTCGCGCTCATGATCGACACCCCGTACGACGACTCGAGCCTTGTGCGCGAGGCGGTCCTGCGGCTCGCCTACGCCGGAGCCAACGTGGTCGTGGTGCGCACCGTCACCGCCGCGCCCGAGCAGGAGACACGAGTGTTCTTCAACGACCCAGTCGTGCGCAACGACCTCGGCCAGTACGTGACGCTCATGGGGGAGCTCTCCTATCAACTCACCGACGAGGTGATCGAGGGTGTCAACGCCCGAATCGTGCTGGGCGAGAACTTCCGCGAGTTCGTCGGCAGCCCGGCCGGCCGCACCATCGTGACCACCACGAGCTCGAGCACGGTGCCCGAGTGAGTCTCGACCTGGCAGCACTAGCGCTGGCAGTCACGTGTGCCCGTGCGTGCGACGACAAACTCGCCACCGACGTGGTGGTTCTCCCCGTGGGGGACGTGATCGCCGTGACGGAGTTCTTCGTGGTGGCGAGCGCATCGAACCCGCGTCAGGTGCGTGCCGTGACCGACGAGGTGCTGCGCCGGGTGAGAGACGAGACCGGCAGGGGGCCGCTGCGCTCCGAGGGCACCGGCGAGCAGCAGTGGGTGCTCATCGACTACGGCGAGGTCGTGGTGCACGTGTTTGCCGAGGAGACCCGCCGCTTCTACGAGATCGAGCGCCTCTACAGGGACGTGGTGCCCGTGGACTGGAAGGCCGACCCGGGGTCGTGAGACCCGACCTGTTTGGGTAGGGTGAGGGCTCCCGAATCGGGGCTGTAGCTCAGTTGGCAGAGCGCTTGCATGGCATGCAAGAGGTCAGGGGTTCAATTCCCCTCAGCTCCACCACCGTCCCTTCCCTGTACCCACGGGCATAGGGTGCGCCCGTGGAATCGCTCGCCATGGCCGCCGCCGTCGTGATGCTTGCCATCCTGCTTTCCGGTGTCGTGGCCGCGCTCGTGGTGGTGCGCCGGCCCCGCTCCACGGCGGGCAGGGCCCTCGCCACGGTGGTGTCGCTGCCGGCGCTGTTCATGGGCGGATGGATGTGGTTGTTGGACGTGGGCATCGGTGCCCGTCTCATCGGTCTGGTGGTCTTCATCGCGGGCACCGCCGCACTGGTGCGCACCTGGCGCGCCGGGGACGCGGGCTGACCGACCGCCGGCACGGCCGTTTGTAGGCTCGTCGGGATGTCCGCAGCAAGGGGGGCCAGGTGAGCCGCGTCATCATCGTGATGCGCACGTACGAACGGCCCGTGCTGCTTGCCCGTGCCCTCGCCAGCGTCGCCGCGCAGACCCACCGCGACTGGCACCTGGTCGTGGTGAACAACGGCGGTGACCCGGCGGCTGTCGATTCCGTGGTCGCGGCATCGCCCGTGCCCCGTTCCGCCGGGAGTCACTCCGTTCTTCACCTGCCCGAGCGGGTCGGCATGGAGGCAGCGTCGAACCGGGCGCTAGCCACAACAGAGGGTGAGTTCTTCGCGGTCCACGACGATGACGACGTGTGGCACCCGGACTTTCTCTCCGTCACCACCGCCCGTCTCTCCGTCGAACCCGGCGCGAGCGCGGTCGTCACGGGGCTCACGAAGGTGATCGAGACGATGAGGGGCGACAAGGTGTGGCCGGTGCGCGAGGAGCCGTTCTGGTTGAACGAGGGGCGGCTCACGTTCCGCGGGATGATCGGCGCCAACACCTTCCCTCCGGTTGCCGCACTGTTCCGCACCTCGCTCGTGACCCGCGTCGGCGGTTTCGACGAGTCGCTGCCCGTGCTCGGCGACTGGGAGTTCAATCTCCGTGCCGTTCGGGCCGGCCGGTTCGTGCATGAGCCCCAGGTGCTGGCGCGCTACCACGTGCGCACCGCCGACAGCGACCGTGCGTCGGCGAACTCGATCACCGACGGTGAGTCGCTGCACCGGAGCACAAAGTTGTTGCTCCAGGACCGCTGGCTCGGTGAGACGGTTGACGGGCTGAACAAGGGCCTGCTGTCACTCCAGGCGCAGGCCGCCGGCG
>JBMUAQ010000068.1:0-11515 GCA_049454855.1 Ilumatobacteraceae bacterium | reverse complement strand
CGTTGCGCTGACGTGCGGCGCGGGCGCGGTGCATCCACACCCGCCAGCCCAGCATCGTGACGCCCAGGAACACCGAGGCGACCACCACGAACGAGGTCGCGGTGCCGCGGTTGAAGGCCAGGTTGCGCAGCACCATGCCCACGGCCACCGTGAACACCCAGATCACCATGCCGGCGGTGACGGTGCGCGCGCGCCCGGCGAGGCCCGCCACGTGCACGGCCAGCAGCGCCATGGCGAAGGGTGCGCTCACGTAGAGGATGCCGCCGACGCCGGTGTCGGTGTCGTGGTTGATCGTTCCGACGGTGGCGAACACCGCCACGCAGAGGAGATCGAGCAGGAATGCGAGCGGGGCGAGGCGCCTCATCGCGTCAGATCTCGTCGTAGTACTCGCGGCCGAGGTGGGTGATCTGGTCCTCGCCCATCATCCAGCGCAGCGTGTTCTTCAGCTTCGTGAGCTGGATGAACAGGTCGTGCTCCGGGTAGAGGCCGGGCGCCACCTGCGGGCTCTTGTAATAGAAGGACAGCCACTCCTGGATGCCGCCGAGACCCGCGCGCTGCGCGAGGTCGGAGTACAGCACGAGGTCGAGAGCAAGCGGCGCGGCGAGGATGGAGTCGCGGCAGAGGAAGTTCACCTTGATCTGCATGTCGTAACCCATCCAGCCGAAGATGTCGATGTTGTCCCACCCCTCCTTGTTGTCGCCTCGCGGGGGGTAGTAGTTGATCTGCACCTTGTGGAAGATGTCGCCGTAGAGATCGGGGTTCGTCTTCGGCTCGAGGATGTGCTCGAGCACCCCCAGCTTGGACTCCTCCTTGGTCTTGAAGTTTTCCGGCGCGTCCAGCACCTCACCGTCGCGATTGCCGAGGATGTTGGTGGAGTACCAACCGCTCACGCCGAGCTGACGGGCCTTCACCATCGGTGCGAGCACCGTCTTCATCAGGGTCTGGCCGGTCTTGAAGTCCTTGCCGCTGATCGGGATGTTGTTCTTCGTGGCGTACTCGCGCAGTGCGGGTGTGTCGACCGCCAGGTTGGGGGAGCCGTTCGCGAACGGGACTCCCTCCAGCAGCGCCGCGTAGGCGTAGATGATCGACGGGCTGATGGAGTCATCGTTCGCGTCGATGGCCTTCTCCAGGCTCTCGATGGTCTGGTGCGTGGGGCCCGGCTCGATGTAGATCTCGGTGCTCGCGCACCAGATCATCACCATGCGGTCCACCTTCTTCTCGTCGCGGAAGCGGTTGATGTCGGCGCGGACGGCATCGAGCATCGCCCGCTTGCCGATGGCGCCCATGGTGTGCTCGCCGGTCAGGTTGCGGGCGTACTTCTTCTCGAACGCCGCCTTCATGGGGCGGATGTCGCGGAGGGTGTCGGCAATCGACTCGATGTGCTTGCCCTGCTCGAGTACGCCTGCCCGGGTGGCCGACACGTAGGCGTCGTCGGGGAACACGTCCCAGGCGCCCCACTCGATGTCCTCGAGGCGCGCGAGGGGCACGAAGTCCTTGATGAGGCGGGTGTCGTTGTCGGTGCGCTTGCCGATGCGGATCGTGCCCATCTGGGTCATCGAGCCGAAGGGCTTGCCGAGCCCTCGCTTGGCCAGTTCGACGCCGGCGATGAGGGTGGTCGCCACGGCGCCGAGGCCCACGGTGAGCACGCCGAGCTTGCCGTCGGCGGGGGCTATGTGTCGGGGTTCGGACATGGGTTCCACGCTATGCGATGGGGCCCCGGCACCCCCGTGACGGTCCGCGAATGACGGTGGAAAGCGTCACCCGGCGGGGTTGGCCGCCACGAAATCACGGAGAATCACTGCGAGTTCGGGGCCCTTGTCCTCCTGCACGAAGTGGCCGCCACCCTCCACGATGGTGTGCTTCTGTCCTGCGGCACCCGGAACCATCTGCTCGAACATCCGGTGGCCACCCGCCGTCACGGGGTCGCCGTCGGAGAAACAGGTGAGGAACGGCTTCGTCCATGACTCCAGCACCTGCCATGCCGCACGGTTCGCGAGGTTGCTCGGGTGGTCGTCGCCGTCGGGGTACAGCGAGGGGAAGATGCGCGCGCCGGCCTTGTACGACTCGTCGGGGAACGGTGCGTCGTACGCCGCGACAACCGCGGCCGAAGGACGCACCGCGCAGCCGCCGCCCACCAGCTTGCCCACGGTGAACTCGGGGATCTCGCGGCTGAACTTCTGCCAGTTGCGGAAGGCCTCCGACGGCGGGCGGTCGGCCACGGGAAGACCTGTGTTCGACACCGCGACGCGCCTGAACCGGTCGGGCCGCGCGGTGACGAGCCGCAGACCCACGAGACCTCCCCAGTCCTGCCCGAAGAAGGTGAGACCGTCGAGGCCGTTCGCGTCGAACCACCCGAGCATCCAGGCGACGTGCCGTTCGTAGGTGTAGTCACCGAGTGCGGCAGGCTTGTCGCTGCGGCCGAAGCCCACGAGGTCGGGCATCACCACGCGGTGGCCCGCTGAGACGAGGCCGGGCAGCATCTTCCTGTACAGGTAGCTCCAGCTCGGCTCTCCGTGCATGAGGAGGAACGTCTCGGCGGCATCCGCCGGGCCGGCCTCGTGGTGGGCGATGCGCAGTGTCTTGCCGCTGCCGTCGCCGGCGTCCACCTCGGTGTAGCGGGGCTCGAGGTCCCAACCCTCGAGGTTCGCGAAGCGGTCGTCCGGTGTGCGCAGGATCTGCATGGGCGCACCCTAGGCACGCCCGGGTGGGGCGGTCCCTAGTGGGATGTGTTCGCAACCGTCACAATGGGGGCATGAGCACACTGCCGCCCCCGCCGCCCCAGCACGTGACCGGTTCATGGGGTGCATCACCCACGGGTTCGCCCGGACCGTCGTCGGTCGGCCGCAGGGTCGGCGCGTCGCTTCTCGACGTGCTGCTCATGGTGGTCACCCTCTTCATCGGGTGGTTCATCTGGAGCATCGTGCTGTGGAAGCAGTCGACCTCCCCGGCCAAGAAGATGCTCGGCATGCGCGTCGTGGATGCCACCACGCGGGCACCGGCCACCATGCAACAGATGGTGATGCGCGAGGTCGTCGGCAAGTGGGTGGTGGGCTCGGTTGCCGCCGGTCTGGCCAACCTGGCCTCGTTCGTGATGCTGTTCACCACGCCGAAGCGCCAGGCGGTGTGGGACTACATCGGCGGCACCACCGTCATCGACGTCTGACCCACCGGTCCCCGGAGCAGAACTTTCCCTTGCGGGGCCTGCCGGCCCGTGGCAGACTCTTGGCCGATGAGCACCGTTCTCCGCACCGTGATTGCCGAGGTAGTACTCGTCTAGGCATGCGCAGATTTCACATATGCACATGCCTGACCACCCAGAAATCGGGTGGTTTTTTCGTTTTCCGGGCCAATTTCGACCTGAAAACCCCGTTCAATTGACCCTTCCATCCCACCAGGAGACCCACATGGCAGCAAAAGAGACCCTGACCGGTGCCCAGGCACTGATCCGCGCTCTCGAGATGGAGAACGTGGAGGTCATGTTCGGCCTCCCCGGGGGCTGCATCCTCCCCGCCTACGACCCACTTCTCACCTCGAGCATCCGCCACGTCCTCGTGCGCCACGAGCAGGGCGCCGGCCACATGGCGCAGGGGTACGCGCACGTCACCGGGCGTCCGGGTGTGGCCATGGTCACCTCGGGTCCCGCCGCCACCAACATGGTCACGCCGCTGTGCGATGCCTTCATGGATTCCATCCCGATGGTGTGCATCACCGGCCAGGTGAGCACGAGCGCGATCGGCACCGATGCGTTCCAGGAGTGCGACACCGTGGGCATCACGCGCTCGGTCACGAAGCACAACGAGCTCATCATGCACCCCGACGACATCCCCATGGCGGTGCGCCAGGCGTTCCACATCGCCACCACCGGCCGTCCCGGCCCCGTGCTGCTCGACCTGCCGAAGGACGTCCTGCAGAACACCATGACCTGGTACTGGCCCACCGACGAGGAGGTGCTGGAGTCACTGCCCGGGTACCGGCCCACGCTCAAGGGCCACCCGCGCATGATCAAGGAGGCCGCCAAGCTCATCCTCGAGAGCGAGCGCCCGCTCCTCTACATCGGTGGCGGTGTGCTGAAGGCCCGTGCGGCCGAGACAGTCGCCGAGCTCGCCGAGATGCTGCAGATCCCCGTGGTCACCACGCTGATGGCGCGCGGCGCATTCCCCGACGACAACCCGCTGTGCCTCGGCATGCCGGGCATGCACGGCAACGCCACCGCGGTCACCGCCATGCAGAAGTCCGACCTCCTGATCGCGCTCGGTTCGCGCTTCGATGACCGCGTCACCGGCAAGGTGGCCTCATTCGCGCCCGACGCGAAGGTGATCCACGTCGACATCGACCCCGCAGAGCAGGGCAAGGTGCGCCGGCCCGACGTGCCGATTGTCGGCGACTGCCGCCTCGTCACCGAGGAGATCGTGAAGGCGATCCGCGAGATGCTCGCGGCGGGCACGAAGCCCGTCGACATCGCGCCGTGGCGCAGCAAGGTGAACGGCTGGCGGGAGAACTTCCCGCTCGCGTACGACGAGATGGTGCCGGGCGGCCCGCTGAAGCCGCAGTACTGCCTCGAGCGCCTGCGCGACCTCGCCCCGCAGGACACCATCGTGGTGGCGGGCGTCGGTCAGCACCAGATGTGGACCAGTCAGTACTGGAAGTTCACGAAGCCCTACACCTGGGTGAACTCGGGAGGCCTCGGCACCATGGGCTTCTCGGTTCCCGCGGCGATCGGCGCGAAGGCCGCACGTCCCGAGGCCACCGTGTGGGCCGTCGACGGTGACGGTTGCTTCCAGATGACCGCACAGGAGCTGGTCACGGCCAGCACCGAGGGCATCCACGTGAAGATCGCGATCCTCAACAACTCGTACCTCGGCATGGTTCGCCAGTGGCAGGAGATGTTCTACGGCGAGCGCTACAGCGAGGTCGACCTCTCGGGTTGCCCCGACTTCGTGAAGTGGGCCGAGGCCATGGGCTGCATCGGCATCCGCGTGGAGTCCGCCGAGGAGGTGGACGCCGCCATCGAGAAGGCCAACAGCATCAACGACCGCTCGGTGGTGGTGGAGTTCCGCGTGGAGCAGTTCGAGAAGGTGTTCCCGATGGTGGCCGCCGGTGCCAGCAACGACGACATCATGCTGCACCCCAGCCAGGAGACGAAGAGGGAGTTCCTGCGGTGAGGTCGATCAACCCGAACAACCCCTACGGCGACTCGCACACGCACCACATCCTGTCGGTGCTCGTGCAGAACCGGCCGGGCGTGCTCGCGCGCGTCGCGGGCCTCTTCGCGCGCCGCGGCTACAACATCTGGTCGCTCGCCGTGGCCCCCACCGAGGACCCCGAGTACAGCCGCATCACCATCGTGGTCGACATCTCGGCCACACCGCTGGAGCAGATCGTCAAGCAACTGTTCAAGCTGATCGACGTGGTGCGCATCACCGAGCTCGACCCGCGCAGGTCGGTCGAGCGCGAGCTCATGGTCGCCACCGTGCGCGCAGACTCAGAGTCGCGCGGCCAGGTGGTGGAGCTCGCGAACATCTTCGAGGCCAAGGTCCTCGCCGTCGGCACCGACGCGATGACCGTGTCGCTCGACGGCAACCCCGAGAAGTTGGATGACTTCGAGGAGATGCTGAAGGGCTACGGCATCGTGGAGAGCCAGAGAACCGGGCGGGTGGCGCTGCCCAAGTTGGACAGGGAGGCGCGTCCGCGCGCCGCAAAGGGAAAGGCAAGCTGATGCCGGCAACGATGTACTACGAGAGGGACGCGGACCCCGCGCTCATCCGTTCGAAGAAGGTCGCGATCATCGGGTACGGGTCGCAGGGTCATGCCCATGCGCTCAACCTGAAGGAGTCGGGCGTGCAGGTGGTCGTGGGTCTGCGCGAGGGTTCGCCGTCGGTGGCCCAGGCCGAGGCCGCCGGCCGCACCGTCAAGACCATCGCCGATGCCGCAAAGTGGGCGGACGTGGTGATGATGACCATGCCCGACACCGAGCAGAAGGCCACGTACACGGAGTCCATCAAGCGCTACATGAAGCCCGGCAAGGCGCTCGCGTTCGCGCACGGCTTCAACATCCGCTTCAAGCGCATCCGTCCGCCGAAGGGCGTCGACGTGATCATGATCGCGCCGAAGGGCCCCGGCCATCTCGTGCGCCGCACCTACACCGAGGGCGGCGGCGTGCCGTGCCTCATCGCGGTGGAGCAGGACGCCACCGGCCAGGCGAAGGACCTCGCGCTGTCGTACGCCGAGGCCATCGGCGGTGCGCGCTCCGGCGTCATAGAGACCACCTTCACCGAGGAGACCGAGACCGACCTCTTCGGCGAGCAGGCAGTTCTCTGCGGCGGCGTGGTTGCCCTGGTGCAGGCCGGTTACGAGACGCTCACCGAGGCCGGGTACCAGCCGGAGATGGCGTACTTCGAGTGCCTCCACGAGGTGAAGCTGATCGTCGACCTCATGTACGAGGAGGGCGTCACCGGCATGCGGTACTCCATCAGTGACACTGCCGAGTACGGCGACCTCACCCGCGGACCGCGGGTCATCACCCCGGCCACGAAGAAGTCCATGCAGAAGATCCTGAAGGAGATCCAGTCGGGCAAGTTCGCCCGCGAGTGGATCAAGGAGTCCGAGTCGGGCCGGGCCAACTTCCAGGCCCTCCGCGACGCGGGTGCGAAGCACCCGATCGAGGAGGTGGGCAGGCGCCTGCGCGGCATGATGCCGTGGCTGAAGGCCGGCAAGCAGTCCGTCTCCGAGGTGTCCGGCGGCTGAGTCCCCGGGAACTCTCGGTCTGCGCGGGTCGTCAGACCCGTGCAGGACAGGGAGAGGCATCCACATGAACAGGTCATTCGCAAGGGTCGTCGCAGCGGCCGCACTCACGGTTTCCGTGTCGTCGTGCTCCACCGGGACGCAGGTACGAAACAGCGCCATCGACGAGTGCTGCCGGCTCGTGCAGGCCGAGCAGTCGCCGTCGGGCGGGAACGAGCTCGTGTTCTGCGACAACAAGGGCAGGAACGACCTCGTCGACAAGAACGTGAAGAACGACGACAAGGGCAAGCATGTCTGCGGTGTGACGCAGTCCGGTTCGGGTGGCAGTGACACCAGCGCCCCGGCCCCGGACACATCCGGCCCTGTCGACTCGACGCCGGGCGACACGACTCCCGTCGATTCGACCCCGGTGTCCACCCCGACGGATTCCTCGTCACCCGGTGCACCTTCAACCACCTCCACGTTGCCATCCTGCACCGACCCGTGAACGTCGACCCCGTCGACGGTTGTCGATGCGCTCGTGAACGACGACGCGGTGGTGGTGATCCTCCCCGTGCGCGACGTCTACATGCGTGTCCAGCCCGAACCCGAGAAGAAGACCGACCCAGTGACCGCCGTGGTCGACACAGACGTCGACACCGTCACCGTGACCCCCGAGCAGGCAGGTGGCCTCGTGAACGATTCGGGTGTGGAGAACGGGCGTCTCTACGTGCGTCCGGTGGTGAAGGCCGATGCCGGCGGTGCCGGCCCGGTGCGCGAGACGGTGACGGGCGAGTGGGAGGAAGTGAACCCCGCGGACGGCGTGTCGGTGCTGATCGGTACCGGTGCACCCACGGTGGAGTTCCAGGTGCGTCCCGCTGACGGCAGCACCGACGGTGCGGTGACGGTGGCGGTTGATGTTCAGCGTGCCGACGGCTCGGGCGAGGGCACCGGCAGCGGCACCGTGACACGGACGTTCAACTGGTGGTGGCTGCTCCTGCTGCTGGCTGTGCTCGTCGCGGCGGAGGAAACCTGGCGCCGCCGCCGCAACACTTCCCCCGGGGGTTGAACCCGCGCCCTACGGCGTAGACACGGTCGCGCAGGTGTAGCCGTTGTTGAAGAAGTCGCCGTTGAACGTCCGGGTCAGGGTTGTCGTGGCAGAACCGTCGCCGACGTTCAGGCGCACCTGGAAGTTGTTGCTGGTCACCTTGGCTCCGTACAACGTGTAGACGTTCGACGAGACTCCGTCAGCGGACTTCGTCCCGACCCACATTCCGTCACCCGATGCCTGTGCGGTTCCCGACAGGTTGGTGAAGGTCATGGTGAGGCTGTCGCCGTCGGGATCGGACGCAGTGACGAAGAACTTGACCGTTGACGCCGAGAGCTCCGTGCAACTGAATGCGGAAATGCTCGGGGACTGGTTGGCCGGGACAGTGGTGGTCGGTGCTGCGGTGGGCGGTGGGCTGGTGGTCGGTGCGCTCGTTGTCGCGGTGGTGGCCGGCGTCGTCGTAGCCGTGGTGCTGCCCGTGGCGGCAATCGTGGTGGTGGTGACACCGGTCGGCGGCTTGGTGGTGGCCGTGGTCTTAACCGTGGTGGTGGTGACACCCGGTACGGGCGCAGCCGTGGTGGTGGCCGCCTGCGTGGTGGTGGTGGTGACAACCACCGGCAGCACCCACGGCGCATCCGGGGTGATGTTCGCCAGCTCGCGCTCGGTTGCGGGCGGCAGGTCGGTGGCACTCACCGAGCCGATCAGCTCCTGGGGCAGGTTCTCCTTTGTCGACACCTCCAGCGTTCTCGCGACCGGCTTGTTGCCGTCGAGCGCGAGAAGAATTGCGCGGTCATCGTCCGAGGTGGTCGCGTCGACCGACGCACCTCCCGCCCCCGTGGCCCTGCCGGTTACTCCGTCAGCGGTGGCGGTGATCTCAGCGGTGAGTCCCTCGGCAGCGATCACCTCGTCACCTGCGGCGAGTCGTAGGCCGGTGGTGGGCTCCTTGCTCGTCACCGTTCCCTCACTGATGCCCACCGTGCCGGCCACGGCCGACGTGGCCGCGCGGGCGATGCCCTTGGGCGTCACGGCGTACGCCACGCTCTTCGGCGGCAGCTTCAGCGTGAGTGCGTTCTTCTTGTTCAGTTTCACCACGGCTGGGTCCACCGTCACCACGTACTCGAACACGCCGGTGATGGCGGCGCGGGTCTGCGACACGTCGACACCCTCCACCGTTCCCTCGGGAGTCACCGTGCCGCGCTCGGTCTCGATCGACCACGTGGGTGCGGACGCGCGGATGGTCAGCATCGTCTCGAGCGCCGTGGTGCCGCCCCCGCAGAACGGGCATGTTCCGGTGAGTCGCTTGTCGAGTGAGGAGAGGTCCATGTCCCCGTCGCCGCCGCTCCACGCCGAGGGGTCATTCTCGGGGTCGGCGCCCTGGAACGAGAACATCCACGTGCCGGTCGCGATGTCGACGTCCACGAACCTGTTGCGTCCCGGCCAGTTGGAGTCGTACACCTGGATGCGTGCCTTGTCGGCCGAGGAGAACTCCACCGCGTACGGGAGGATCGCATGGCCGCCCATGTCGCCGTACACGCCCAGCACGTAGTCGGGCGTGCCGTCGCGCAGCGTGGTGACCAGTTCGGCCAGCACGTCGCGCACCTTCGTCTTGCGCCACCCCTTCGACTCGGAACGGGTCTCCGGGATGAACTGCGTGGCGAACCCGCGCAGGATGCCCTGCACCACGTCGGCCGAGGTCGACAGCTGCGCCGCCTCGGGTGTCTGCCCACCCTTGAAGCGCGACAGCGACTGCACGATGAACCCCTCGCAGTGGCCCGACTGGCGCGACTCGTTCACCATCTGCGCCCAGGAGGCGGCCTCGGCGGTGGGGGAGCAGGCATCCCCGGTGCCGGAGGCACACACGTCGGGGCCGTCGCCGAACATCGCGGCGAGATCGGCGCCCGCGAACGTGTTGCCCGGGGCGGACGATGCGGCAAAGTTCGGGAACGCGAATCCGTTCGGCACCGGGCGCAGCTTGCCGTCCACGTTCGAGGCGGGCCCGAAGTCGACCTGCGGCACCGACACACTGGCGGCTGGGCCGTCGGACGAGCCGCTCCCGCCGCACGCCGCGACCAGCGAGACAACCAGTGCCGCATGTGCGGCGCGGAGGGCGAATGATCGGGTCTTCATCCCTGGAACTGTAGGTTTTTCAGGCGTTGGCGGGGAGTTCCTGGCTCTTTCCCGAATCCCGACTTGGAAGGTCGGGATTTGTCCCCTAGTCTTCCGCCCCTATGAGCAACGCCAACTGGGGTTTCGAGACCCGCCAGATCCACGCCGGCCAGGAGCCGGACCCCACCACCGGTGCCCGCGCGGTTCCCATCTACCAGACCACGTCGTACCAGTTCCGCGACAGCTCGCACGCAGCGAACCTGTTCGCGCTTGCCGAGATCGGCAACATCTACACGCGCATCATGAACCCCACGCAGGCGGTGCTCGAGGCGCGCCTGTCGGCACTCGAGGGCGGCACCGCGACCGCGGTCGGACTTCCGGGCGCACTGGTCGTGGCATCGGGGCAGAGCGCCGAGACACTCGCGATCCTGAACGCGGTGGAGGCCGGCGGCCACATCGTGGCGTCGCCCTCGCTCTACGGAGGCACCTACAACCTGCTGCACTACACGATGCCGAAGATGGGCATCCAGGTCACGTTCGTCGACGACCCGCACGACCTCTCGCAGTGGAAGAGCGCGGTGCGCGACAACACCAAGCTGTTCTTCGGTGAGGTGCTGGCGAACCCGCGCAACGACGTGTTCGACATCGAGGGCGTCTCGAAGGTCGCGCACGACGTGGGCGTGCCGCTCATGCTCGACAACACGGTGCCGACGCCGTACGGCATCCGTCCGCTCGAGTGGGGCGCCGACATCGTCGTGCACTCGATGACGAAGTTCCTCGGCGGCCACGGCACCTCGATCGCCGGCGGCATCGTGGACGGAGGAAGGTTCGATTTCTCCGCCTCGGGTCGCTTCCCGAACTTCACCGAGCCCGACCCCAGCTACCACGGCCTTGCGTACTGGCCGGCGCTCGGCGCGGGTTCGTACATCATCAAGGCGCGCGTGCAGCTGCTGCGCGACCTCGGCATGGCGATCAGCCCGTTCAACGCGTGGAGCCTGCTGCAGGGCATCGAGACGCTGTCTCTGCGCATGGACCGTCACTGGCAGAACACCGACAAGGTGGTCGCGTTCCTTCAGAAGCAGGGTGCGGTGGAGTCCATCAACTACGCCGGCCTTCCCTCCAGCCCGTGGCACGACCGCGCGAAGAAGTACTTCGGTGGCAAGGGCTACGGCAGCGTGATTGCGTTCGTGCTGAAGGGCGGCAAGGAGGCCGGCCAGAAGTTCGCCGAGGCGCTGAAGCTCCACAGCCATGTCGCCAACATCGGTGACGTGCGCTCGCTCGTGATCCACCCGGCCAGCACCACCCACAGCCAGCTCACCGAGGCCGAGCAGCGTTCGGCGGGAGTGGAGCCGGGCCTGGTGCGCCTCTCGGTGGGTCTCGAGTCGATCGAGGACATCCTCGCCGACCTCCAGCTGGGCTTCGACGCCGTCAAGTAGGCCTTCGCGCCCCGTTCTCCCCGGGTCGTTAGGCTCGCGGGGACCATGCGGGGCAGGACATCGACAATTGCGGCACTTCTTCTCGTGCTGCCCGTCGTCACGGGCACCCACGCGGTCGCGATGCACGACGACCCGCTACCCGCGGAGATGCCAGCCCCGAGAACGGGCGATCAGAACGCCTACCTCACCATCGACACCCCGCCGG
>JBMUAQ010000067.1:0-11537 GCA_049454855.1 Ilumatobacteraceae bacterium | reverse complement strand
CAGAGCGTCTGCCTGCGGTTCTGGCGGGTGCACTGCTCGGCTTCGCGTCCACCGTGGCGGGTGCACTCGAGATGAAGGACCAGGACCCTGCCTGGGCGCGCCGCCGTGTCGCCGCATTCGGTGCCTCACTCCAGGACTGGCTTTACGGACGCATCGACGACACTGCGATGTGGTCGGCCCATGCGGACATGGGCCGCACCATCACCGAGGCCGAGCGTGCGGGTATCGGCACCCACTACGTGGGACGCCTCCTCACCGTGAACGGCGAGCTCGCGGCGACCCTCAACCGCGTTGCCGTGATCCGCAACACGTCTTTCATCCAGTCGGGGTACGTGCTCATGGCTTTCCTCGTGGCCGTGCTCCAGGTGTCGCTCGCGGTCGTGACGTTCCCCTCGACGGTGATGTCGTGGATTGCGCCCGCAGTGCTCAGCCTGGCGTATGCGTACCTGCTGCTTCTGGTGCGCGACCTCGACAACCCGTTCGGTCACGGCGAGAACGACGGTGCCGGCAGCGGCGCCGACGTGGACATCGCGCCCGTCACCAACGCAGTGGCGGTGCTGAACGCCGGGTGATCAGCCGGTGGTGATGGGCACGCGGTGACCGTGTGCCGGTGCACCGTTCATCTTGATCACGATCTCGAGGATGCCGTCGCGGTAGTTGGCGTTCACGTCCTTCTCGGAGGCCGTGCGCGGCAGCGGAACGATGCGGGTGAACGAGCCGTACTGGAACTCCGTGCGGTAGTGGCGCACGTCGCCTGACTTCTCCTGGCGCTCGCGGTGGATGATCAGCTGGAGCTGGTTGTTGGCAACCGTGAGCTCCACGTTCTTCTGCACGTCGATGCCGGGCACCTCGGCGCGGATGACGTAGCTGCTGTCGCGCTCGAACTCCTCGATGCGCACGTCGAACTCGCCGGCGCCGTCCCACAAGGATGTCCAGGGGAGGAACGGTCGTTCCATGCGCCACGGCCAGTCGAGTGCTGTCTGTGGTCTGGTGAGCAGTGACATGTTGTTGCCTTTCGGTGGTGGGGGTGTGATCCGTCGGGCCGTGCGGTTGGGGTGGAAGATAAGCCGATGCGGTGGTTGCCGGAAGGGGTGTGAGCCGATGAGGTACGTATTCCGTCTGCACCCGCTTGTCTTGGTTGCAGACTGCAAGAAACCCTTGCTGGCGCGGGGGTTAGTGCCGATGTGAAAGTGCCCCGTGATGGTGACATCGATGTGACGTTGGTCTACTCTATGTGACGACCACCACACCGGTGGTCCACCTAACCGGGGGTAGCACATGACCATCAGACGGAAGAAGTGGGGTGTCGCACTTGCAGTCGCATTGACAGCATCGGCGATGGCCACGACGACCCAGGCGGCAGGCAAGCCGTCTGCCAAGCCGAAGCAGGGCGGAGAGATCACGTACGGCATCCAGTCGACGATCTCCGGCTGGTGCTTCTCGAACGCGCTGGAGGGCGGCCCGCTCGGTGCCACCCGCATGGTGTACGAGAGCCTCGTCGACAGGGATTCGCGCGGTCGCTTCGTCGGTCAGCTCGCGAAGAGCTGGTCGTCGAGTGCCGACGGCAAGGAATGGACCTTCGTTCTGCGTTCGGGCATCAAGTACTCCAACGGCGAGGATTTCAACGCCGAGAGCGTGAAGCAGAACATCGACATCGGTCGCGGTGACACCTCGGCAAAGAACTTCAGCCTCACACCCGGCAAGTCGTACGCCTCCACCGGTGTCGGTGTGAACGCCAACATCATGAAGGTGGAGGCAGTCGACCCGCTCACGGTGAAGATCACCCTCGAGCGCCCCGACTTCGACTTCATCGGACTCATGTACCGTGCCGGTCGCTACGTGATGCGCGCTCCCGCGCAGATCGCCGACAACAACACCTGCACCACCAACGGCATCGGAACCGGCCCGTTCAAGATTGTCTCGTACAACCCGAACGAGCTCGTGGTGGAGCGCAACCCGAACTACTGGCGGAAGGATGCCAACGGCACCCAGCTGCCCTACCTGAACAAGATCACCGTGGTGGTCGTGAAGGAGGCCTCGCAGCGTGCGGCCGCCCTTCGCAAGGGTGTGCTCGACGTGGCGTACTTCGTGACCGGTGACGCAACGTTCGTCAAGGACCTCCAGAAGCGCAAGAGCGTGGTGAAGGAATACCGCGGCAACCCCGCATCGTGGGGGTCGTGGGTGCCGAACCAGAACAAGGCCGGCTCACCGTTCAAGTTCCTGAACTGCCGTCTCGCCGCCGCGTACGCGGTGGACTGGAAGGGCTACAACAAGCTCCGCTTCCGTGGCCTCGGCACCGTGAACGGCTCGTTCGTGGGCTCGACGCACGTGATGTACACCAAGAACGGTGCACCCACGTACAGCGTGACGAAGGCCAAGGAGTACGTCGCGAAGTGCAACCAGGATCTCGGTTCGGCTGGTCCCTTCAAGATCACCCTGTACGCCGACACCAGCAGCCAGTCGCTGAACAACGTGAAGGCCGTGCAGAAGTACATGGAGGCCGCAGGAATCCTGTTCAACCCTGTGTTCCAGGCGGAGTCCGCGGTTCTGATTGCCTCGATCTACCGCGCGGCCGGAAACTCCTACGACTTCGCGCAGGGAACCCCTGCAGAGGGCTCGGGTTCCGGTTACGTGCTTCCGTTCTTCGTGACGGGCGCCTTCCCGTCGAACAGCACCAACCCCATCGCCGCCACGGCGCTGGGCAAGGGATACAACAAGGTCATCGCTCTGGGCAACCACAGCGACACCAACGTTGACAACCTGCTGTACGCGGCACAGGGCACGGCGAACCCGACGGAGCGCAAGAAGAAGTTCCAGGAGGCGACGGCGTACATCCAGTCGCAGGGCGTGGCGATTCCCACGGTGCACACCAACGCCTTCGTCTTCGTCAACAACAAGTCCAAGCTGATGGGCATCGGGACCTTCAAGAACCCCGACGGCAAGACCTTCGCACCCACGAAGGACATCAAGGGCTTCGAGTGGACGGGAATCTGGCAGAACAAGTAGCCAGGCCTGACTCAGGACCGCGAGGGGGGGGGGGCCCCCCCCCCCCCCCCCCCTTTCGCGTTCCCGGACCGACATTCCGCGCGGTTGCAAAAGCCGTTTAGTGTGAGCCTCATGAAGGTTGCACTCACCATCGCCGATCATCTCCGCCGCGCCGAGCAGGTGTTCGGTGACAGGGTGGCCGTGGTTGATGAGCCGGAGCAGCCCGCGGCCTCCTGGGGGGAGATCACGTACTCGCGCATGGCAGAGCTGGCGCGGGCCCAGGCAGCAGGGCTCGATGCGCTCGGTGTTCCGTTCGGGGCGCGTGTGGCGGTGGTCAGCCAGAACTCTGCCCGGCTGCTGACGTCGTTCTTCGGGGTGAGCGGTCACGGCAGGGTGCTGGTGCCGATCAACTTCCGGCTCGTGGCCGAGGAAGTGGCCTACATCGTGGAGCACTGCGGGGCGGATGTGCTGCTGGTGGACCCCGAGCTCGACGATTCGCTGCGTTCGGTGACGGCTCGTCACCGGTTCGTCATCGGGGAGGAATCCGACAGGGTGCTGTACCGGTTCGGTGCCGAGCCCGCGCACTGGGAACCCGACGAGAACGCCACTGCCACCATCAACTACACGAGCGGCACCACCGCCCGGCCAAAGGGAGTGCAGCTCACGCACCGCACGCTGTGGCTGAACGCAGCGGTGTTCGGGTGGCAGCTGGGCGTGAATGACCGGGACGTGTACCTGCACACCCTTCCCCAGTTCCATGTGAACGGCTGGGGCATGGTGTATGCGGTCACTGCCATGGGGGGCACACACGTGATCCTGCGAAAGGTGGACGGGCCCGAGATACTCCGCCGCATCGACCGCCACGGCGTCACGCTCCTGTGCGGCGCCCCTGCCGTGGCCAACACGATCCTCGATTCTGCTGCGGGAGTCGACACGAACCGTGACCGCGTGCGGATGGTGGTGGCGGGTGCCCCTCCGCCCACGAAGACCATCGAGCGGATCGAGACCGAGCTCGGGTGGGAGTTCATCCAGATCTACGGACTCACCGAGACCGCGCCACTGCTCACCATGAACCGCACGCGCGCGGAGTGGGCCGGGCTCGCGTCGTCCGAACGGGCCCCGCTGCTCGGTGCTGCCGGTGCGCCCGCACTCGGGGTGGAGCTCCGGGTGGATGCCGAGGGTGAGGTGCTCGCCCGCGGCAACACCGTGATGGAGGGCTACTGGGAGCAGCCCGCGGAGACATCGATGGCCATCGTGGACGGCTGGTTCCACACGGGCGACGGCGGGTCTCTCGGGGGCAACGGGTATCTCACCATCGCGGACCGCAAGAAGGACGTCATCATCTCGGGCGGCGAGAACGTGTCGTCGATCGAGGTGGAGGACGCGATCTTCTCGCATCCCGAGGTGGCGGAGGTCGCTGTGATCGGCATTCCCGACGACAAGTGGGGTGAGCTCGTGCTCGGACTGGTGGTGCGCACGCCGGGGTCGTCACTTGCGGAGGACGAGCTCATCGCCTACGTCAAGACCAAGCTCGCCGGGTACAAGTGCCCGAAACGGATCGAGTTCCGGACCGAACTCGCCCGCACGGCCACCGGGAAGCTGCAGAAGTTCAAGCTGCGTGCCCCGTACTGGGAGGGCCGCGAGCGTCAGGTCAACTGATTCTTCGGGCGGCCTGCCGGCCACCGTTCATGCGGACGGCCAGTAGGCGTCGCGCAGGATCCTCTTCTTCAGTTTCCCGTGCGCCTCGCGGGGCAGCGCGTCGTGGAAGTCAACCGAGCGGGGGCACTTGAAACCCGCCAGCCGCTCGCGGCACCAGGAGATCAGCCCGTCTGCCGTGAGTTCCGCACCCGGCTCCAGTTCGACTGCCGCCTTCACCTGCTGGCCGAACTCTGGGTCGGGGATGCCGAACACCGCCACGTCGCGAACCGCGGGGTGGCGGCTGATGACGGCCTCGATCTCTGCGGGGTACACGTTCACACCACCGTTCAGGATGAGGTCCACGCGCCGGTCCACCAGGTACACGAAGCCCTCGGTGTCGAGATAGCCGAGATCGCCCACCGTGAAACGGCCGTCGGCCAGACGTGCGGCGCGGGTCTTCTCCTCGTCACCGTGGTACGACGGTGCACCGTCGGCGCGACGGAAGTACAGCGTGCCCACCTCGCCCGTGGGGAGGTCGTGTCCGTCGTCGTCAACCACCGACACCTCGAGCGTGGGGTTGGGCCTGCCCACGGTGCCGGGCCGCGCCATCCACTCCTCGCTGGTGCACACCACCGGCCCCGTGCCCTCCGAACTGCCGTAGAACTCCACCACCACCGGCCCGAGGAGGTCGATCAGGCGCTGCTTGGCCCAGGCGGGGCACGGAGCCGCCGTGTGGCAGATCCACTGCAGGCTCGAGAGGTCACGTGACGTGAACGCGGAATCCTCGAGCTTTGCGAGGCGCACGATCAGGGTGGGCACCAGCGGTGCCGAGGTGATGCGCTCTCGCTCCACGGTTTCCAGGAAATCACCGGTGTCGAACCTGTCACGCAGGACCAGTGAATGGCCCCGGTTCAGGGCCGCACCCAGCACCCCGGCGCCGAAGGCGTGGTACAGGGGAGTGGTGACCAGCATGCGGCCCGTTTCGGGCATCTGCACGAAGCCTCCCCAAGCGGCCATCCCCGCACCCCAGCGCGAAAGGGGGAGGCCCTGGTCGGGGCGAACCACGCCCTTGGACGCACCCGTGGTGCCGCCCGTGTACTGCAGAGGTGCTCCTGCGGTGTCGTTGTCCGGTGCGGTGTCGGGGTGGGCGTCCCGCCACTGGGCATACCCGGCGTCGATCACCATGACGCTCGCATCACTGAGGCCTGCCAGGGCGGCTGCCTCCCGGCCCACGGGTTCCAGGGCGGCCTCCACGACGAGCAGGACGGAACCGCTGTTGGTGAGCAGGTAGGCCAGCTCAGGGGCTGTCAGGTGCCAGTTGAGCGGCACGTAGCGCGAGCCGGCCATGGTGTTGGCCAGCCACAGTTCCACCCACTCCACCCTGTTGTGCGACAGCAGGGCCCACGGCCGGTCCCTCGTGGCACCCGCCGCGAGGAGCGCCCTGGCGGCCCGTCGGGCGCGGGACTCCAGCTCGCTCCACGAGACGCGGGTGCGTCCATCGTCCACCGCCACGGCGGACGGGTCGGCACGGCCGGCCAGCAGCAGAATGTCCCCCTCGGTGCCCTCCGGCATGCCCCCATGATGCCCCATCTGCCCGCTGGCGGGCGCATCGCGAGCCTCGGGTACGGTGAGCCCGTTCGCACACCGAGGGGGCGCAATGGACAGGCCGGAGCCGATCAGGAACACCGTCACGCAGATGCTGGGCATCGACTACCCGGTGGTGCAGGCCCCGATGGGCTGGATCGCCCGTTCGGCCCTGGCGTCGGCGGTGTCCGAGGCCGGCGGCCTCGGCATCATCGAGACATCCTCGGGCGAGCTCGACGTGATCAAGACCGAGATTGCCCGCATGAAGGAGCTCACTTCGAAGCCGTTCGGTGTGAACATCGCCCAGGCGTTCGTGCGTGACCCCGCCATCGCCGACTTCGTGGTGGAACAGGGCGTGAAGTTCGTGACCACCTCGGCCGGCGACCCCACCAAGTACACCTCAACCCTGAAGAAGGCGGGTCTCACGGTGTTCCATGTGGTGCCCACCCTGGCAGCCGCCCTGAAGGCCGTGGAGGCCGGTGTGGACGGGCTTGTGGTGGAGGGAGGCGAGGGTGGTGGCTTCAAGAACCCCCGGGACGTGAGCACGATGGTGTTGGTGCCCCTCGTGGCGGAGCACGTGGACGTGCCGATCATCGCTGCAGGCGGGATCACCGACGGGGCCGGCATGGCGGCGGCCTTCGGGCTGGGAGCCGCGGGTGTGCAGATGGGCACGCGCATGGTGGCCTCTGCAGAGTCGCCCGTGCACGACAACTGGAAGAACGCCATCATGTCGGCGGCCGAGACCGACACCGTGTTCCTGAACCGCTTCGGACGACCCGGCCTGCGCGCCCTGCGCACCGAGAAGACAACACTGCTAGAACGCGAGGAGCAGGTGGACCTGTCGGTGTTCGGCCGTGCCACCGACCTCTACTTCGGCGGTGACATGGAGGCGTCCATCGCCCTCACGGGCCAGGTGGCAGGGCGCATCACGTCCGTTCGTCCGGTGCGCGACATCATCTGGGAGACCGTGTGCCAGTACCGCGAGGTGAGGTCCGGCCTGCCGGCCTGAGGCAGAACACGGCCTGCCGGCCTGAGGCAGAACACGGCCTGCCGGCCTGAGGCAGGTCAGGCCGGGTATTTCTCGTCGAGGAGTGCCGCGCAGTCGAGGTCGATGGCGGCGGTGAAGGTGCGCTCGGTGATGGTCTCCGCGAGCGTGCGACCGCGCTCGTTCGCCATGTCGAGCATTCCCCCCACGCTCACGGGGATGACGAGGCACACCATCAGGCCGATGCGGTAGAAGTCCCGCACCTCGTCGAGGGCGACCTGCACACCGCCGGAGGTGAGTTCCTCGTGGTAAGCGCGGAGCAGGCGATCCTCGTGGGCGCGGCGGTCAGCCACGGTGAGCGACTGGGCCAGGAGATATGCCACGTCGTAGATGCCGCCGGAACGCGTGGTGAGCTGCCAGTCGATCAGCACGAACTCGTCCTCGGTGCCCGGCTCGCCGAAGAACATGTTCTCGGAGCGGAAATCGGTGTGGCAGATGGTGCGCGGCTCCCCGCCGAAGTCGGTGAGGAGGGCCCCGAAGCTGTCCCGCACTCGCTCTCCGAGGGCGATCTGCTCTTCAGTGAGCAGCGACCGGAACCCGTTGTCGAGGAACATCGGCCAGGCGAACTGGAAGAGCGGCACCGCCCCCATCGTGATGGGTCCGTTGCCGTAGTCCATCCAGTCGATGGAGTCGAGCTCGGGTGACTGCCACCAGCGCGCGTGGAACCGGGCGATGGCCCGCACCGCCCGCTCGGCGAGGTCGGGGCTCATGCCGGCAATCTGGTCGGGAGACGACAGGTGGGCAACATCCTCGAGGAGAATGGCTGACAGGGCGTTCTCGTGGTCGATGGCGCTCCACCAGCACCTGGGTGTGCGCACACCGGCCCTCGGTGCCACCTCGCGATAGAAGAGCGCCTCGCGCACGTAGTAGCGGAACTGCTGCATCTGGGCCCGGTTCGCCTCGTAGGGCGAGGGGAGTTTCACGATGAAGGTGGGCGGCAGACCTGTCTGCCCCGAGTACGTCACGTGGAGCCGCGCGAGCTGGCCCACCATTCCGACGCCCTCACCGAACGGCTCGGCGCGCAGGTCCGTGACCGTGTCCGAACCTCCCAGATGACCCTCCTCCCGGAGGGCCCCCGTGAGCCACTCGGCGGAGAGGTCGGACACCAGCATGGGTACGTTCGGCTCGGCCATCACCTCACCCTACGCCCGGCCCGTGCGGCCCACCTACAGCGAGGGGAACTGCAGGCGCAGGTCCCGCTTCAGGATCTTGCCGGAGGCGTTCCGGGGGATGGCATCCACGAACCGCACCGCAACCGGCATCTTGAAGCGGGCGAGCTTGCCGTCACAGAACTCGATAATGGCCTTCTCCTGGAGCTCGGGGTCCTTGCGCACGATGATGGCGAGCGGGGACTCGCCCCACTTCTCCGACGGCACACCGATCACCGCGGCATCGCCGACACCGGGGCAGGCGAGCAGGACGTTCTCGATCTCGGCGGGGTAGACGTTCTCGCCACCCGAGATGATCATGTCCTTCAGGCGGTCCTGGATGAAGATGAAGCCCTCCTCGTCACGGATGCCCATGTCCCCGGAGTGGAACCAGCCGTTGCGGATGGCCTCGGCGGTGGCGTCCGGACGGTTCCAGTAGCCGAGCATCACGTGGCCGCCACGGATGACGATCTCGCCGGACTCATTGTCGTCGCACTCGGTCCCGTCGGGCCGCACCACCTTCACGTCGGTGTGGAAGTAGCTCTTGCCGGTGGACCCGGCCTTGCGGATCGCGATGTCGGGGGTGGTGGAGCAGGCCGGACCACAGGTCTCGGTGAGACCGTACACCTGGTGGATCTCGATGCCGAGCTCCGCGTACTGGTTGATGAGCGTGACGGGAACGGGTGCGGCGCCGCTCAGGAACCAGCGCACCGACTTCTTGTCGTGCTTGGAGGGGTCGTAGGTGAGCAGCATGAACTGCAGCATCGCGGGCACCAGCAGTGCGTTGTTGATCTTCTCCTGGCCGACCAGCTCCCATGCCTTTGTGGGGTCGAAGGCACGCATGAGGATGTGGGCGAGCCCGCGGTACACGGTGACGATGGCGGGTGTGAGCGCTCCGACGTGGAACAGCGGCATCGGGTTGAGGTAGCGGTCGCCGATGCAGAAGTCATTGGTGGCGTTCAGGGTGATGAGCGCCTCCATCTGCGTGCGGTGCGAGTGCATCACTCCCTTGGGCAGACCCGTGGTGCCCGAGGTGTACATGATGTACAGCAGGTCGTCGTCGAACGCGGTGCACTCTGGCTCGGTGGCCGGTGCGGGGTCGACGACGGCGTCGAAGTGCCTAGCGAAGCTCGGGGCGGTGTCCTTTGCGCCCACGTGCACCCAGGTTGAGACGTCGGTCTTGGCGCCGCGGCCCTGCAGGTCGGCGACGGTGGGGAGGAACTCCTCGCTGTAGAGGAGGGTGGTGGTGCCGGAGTCCTTCAGGATGAACTCCAGCTCGTCGGCCACGAGGCGCCAGTTCAGCGGCACGATCACAGCGCCGAGCTTGGCGATGGCGAAGAACGACGTGACGAACTCGTGCGAGTTCATCATCAGGAGGCCGACGCGGTCGCCCTTCTTCACGTTCGCGGACAGCGCGTTGGCGACCTGGTTGGTGCGCGCGTTCAGCTGTTCGTAGTTGAACCGACGGTCGGCGGCCACGTCATACAGGGCCTCCAGGTCGGGATTGATGTAGGCGCGCTTGGCGAGGAGCAGACCGATGTTGGCGTTCATGGGCGCTCATTGTGGCACGCTCCCGTGGGCGGGGAAAGTGGCCCGCGCGGCCTGCGACCGGGGGTCAGCCGCGCAGGTAGGTGACGCCGCCGTCCACCACCAGGGTGGAGCCCAGCACGTAATCCCCGGCCCTCGAGGCCAGGTACACGGCTGCCCCTGCCATGTCCTCTGTGGTGCCGATCCTGCGGGCCGGGATGCCCGCCGACAGGGCATCCCCGTGGTCCCTGGCGGCCTTGTTCATCTCGCTGGCGAAGGCACCGGGGGCGATTGCCGCCATCACGATGCCGTCCTTGGCGAGGTGCAGGGCCATGCGCTTGGTCATGTGGATGAGGCCCGCCTTGCTGCCCGCATACGAGTACGTCTCGAGCATGTTCACCGAGATGCCGTCGATGGACGCGATGTTGATGACCTTGGCCAGGTGTCCGTCGCGCACCCCGGCCTTGAGCAGGGGGGTGAGCTCGCGGGTGAGGAAGAACGGGGCCTTCAGGTTGAGGTCCACCACCTTGTCCCATCCGGACTCGGGGAAGGTGTCCCAGCTCTCGCCCCAGGCAGCCCCGGCATTGTTCACGAGGATGTCGAGCGCCCCCTCGCGGGCACCGATCTCGGCCACGAGCGCCTTGATGCCGTCCATGGTGGACACGTCCCCGGGGAGCGAGATGCACTCCCCGAACTCAGAGAGCTGCCGGGCTGCCTCGTCGCACTGGGCCGCCTTGCGCGAGGAGATGTACACACGTGCACAGCCGAACTCGAGAAGGCCCTGCGTGATCATGTAGCCGATGCCGCGGCTACCGCCGGTGACGAGGGCGACCCGGCCCTCGAGGGAGAAAAGGTTCTTCATCCGCTCGACTGTAAGCGTCCCCGGAGCAGCACGACGACACAGGCGCCCGCCGCGGCGCCCACGACCCAGCCGGCGAGCACATCCGAGAGCCAGTGGACCCCCAGCACGAGGCGTGCCGCCCCGGCCGCGGCTGCGGTACAGACGACGGCACCACGGATGGCCCGCGCCGGGACGTGGCCGGCGACCGTGAACCACGTGACGGAGGCGAGTGCCGCGGCGTAGGCAGCATGCCCCGACGGCATGGAGGCCGAGGCCGTCTCCACAAGCTGGCGGGCGAGAGGGGGGCGCTCGCGGCCGATGAGGACCTTTGCGAGTCCGACCGCAACGGTGGTCGTCAGCATCGCCACGAAGGGTGCGGTTGCAGTGAGGGACCGGCGACCGCGGGCGAGTGCCAGGAGGGCAATCAGGAAGGTGACGGGCAGGAGAACGGTGTCGTCACCGACGAAGGCAAACACCTTGGCGATGTCGACGAGCCAACCCGGTCGGTGTGAAGTGAAGAAATCCCAGACTGCCGAGTCCACGCACCGACCGTATCGGTCAGAGCGGGTGGTGGCAGGCCACGAAATGGCCCGGTGAGGTCTCCCGCAGTTGGGGTTCCTCGTTCGCACATTGCTCGCTTGCCATGGGGCAGCGTGTGCGGAAACGGCAACCCGACGGCGGGTTCAGCGGGGATGGCGGCTCTCCCTGGATGAGGTTGCCAGAGCGTTTCGCCGTGGGGTCGGGGTTCGGCACCCACCCCCCCAGCGCC
>JBMUAQ010000066.1:0-11567 GCA_049454855.1 Ilumatobacteraceae bacterium | reverse complement strand
AGCCACCGAATCAACGGAAAGGCGGCTCATCGCCCACCCCACAGCCGGTCGATCAGAACCTGCTCCGCTCGGGCGAGGATGTCGTCGCGGTCCGCCCCGGACTCGACGAACTTCTTCACATCGCGCGGCATCTCGCTGGCGGAGATGACGGAGGCCGAACTGTCGGCCCGGCGCGTGTCGAGAACCTGAATCGCCTCGGCGGCGACGGAGTTGGACCGGCGCACCTCATCGGGATTAACCGATTTCCTGGTGCGGACGACCACCTTCACCACCTGACCGTGGCCGATGAAGTCCTCGCAGGATTCGGAGAGAGAGTCGAGCAGTTCATCAACCGTGAACGCGCCGTGCACCGACGTGGCACCTGCGAGCTCCACCACGACCACGCTGGGTCGGCTCCCGTTCTCCTCCACCTTCGCGGCAACCACCGACGCCGCGCCGTTGACCAGATCCTCGACCGTGGCATACCCCTCGCACGGCACGGTCACCCTCTCGAAGCGGGCGCGGTCGCACGGCACGAACTCAGGTTCATGCACTCTCCCGGCCTCGTCGACGGGGACGATCATGACGCCCTTCGGGCCGCACTCGCTGGCCTTCGTGCTGCGTCCCTGCAGGTTGCCCGGGTACACCCACCATTTGTTCTCGTGACCGTTGACCGAGCGCAGATGGATGTGACCGAGCGCCCAGTAGTTCACCGGCGATGCATCGAGTTCCGCCGACGTGCACGGGGCGTAGTCACCGTGCTCGCGCGAACCGCCGACGTTCGTGTGCAGCACCCCGACGAGCGGCGACCCCGAGAGACCGTCGAACATGGACGCGAGCGGCCGGCGTTCCTCGGCCTTGAGGTAGCTGATGCCGGCCACCGTGACCGTGACGCCGTTCGAGAGCGGCACCTGATGGGTTGACACCGAATCGTGCGGGAACACGGTGACGTTTCCGGGCAACTCACGGATGTTCGCGCGTTGCGTGGTGCCGAGCGGGTCGTGGTTGCCGTGCACCATGAACACGGGGATGCCGGCCTCGTCCAGGCGGCGGAACCCTGCGTTCACCCGCAACTGGGCCACGGGGTCGTTCTCGGCGGTGTCGTAGACGTCGCCGGCGAGCACCACGAACTCGACCTTCCGCTCGATGGCCACGTTGACGAGGTCGTCGAACACGCGCTTGGCCTCGGCCCGGATGTGGGCGGCCTTGGCCGGGTCGATGCGCGAGCCGAGGCTCTTCAGGGGCGCGCCGAGGTGCAGATCGGCAGCATGGAGAAAGAATGCACGGGCCACGTGCGGGACATTAGTTGGGGGGTGTGCCGGACTGACCCGGCCCGGCTACCAATCGCCGTCGGAACCCTCGAGCTCGTCGTCCAGGTCGTCGAGGTCGGCGTCCTCGTCTTCGAGGAAGTCATCCTCATCGTGGTCGATGGAGTCGATCATCTCGTCGTACGTGAGGCCGCACGAGGTGCAGCGGAGGTCGGTTCCCGTCCCGACCACCACACCCCCGCACTCGGGGCAGAACTCGATGGTTGACATGGCGGCACCTCCGCATCCGGTGTCCGTTCGGACCTGACGGGGAACCCTACGGACGGGGTGCGTCGGGGTCAGCCCACGTCGCGCGAATCAATATCTTCGTACGTCTCGCGGCGCACCACCAGCCCCGCGTCGCCCTCGTCAGCGAACACCACTGCGGGCCGGGGGACCCTGTTGTAGTTGCTTGCCATGGAGTGCCCGTAGGCGCCGGTGACGGGCACCACGAGCAGGTCGCCCACCTTCACCCCGTCCGGCAGCAGGGCGTCCTCGATCAGCACGTCCCCGCTCTCGCAGTGCTTGCCCACCAGCGTGGCGCGGTGGGTGCGCGGCGCGTCGGTGCGCAGCGGGTCGAACACCTCGTAGCGACTCCCGTAGAGCATCGGCCGGATGTTGTCGCTCATCCCGCCGTCGACGGCGACGTAGTCGCGCACACCCGGGATGCTCTTCACGGTGCCCACCGTGTACACCGTGATGCCGGCGGTGGCCACGATGCTGCGCCCGGGCTCCACCCGCACCACGGTGCCCTCGGGCAGGCCGGCAGTTGCGGCACGGATGGCGGCACCCCATTCCTTCATCGTCGGAGCGGAGTCGCCCGACACGTAGGGAACGCCGAGCCCGCCCCCGAGCGTGAGCTCGGGAAGGCCGCACCGCCCCGACATCGCCACCATCGCCTCGCTTGCCTGCACGAAGAGCGACGCATTCAGCACGTTGGACCCGATGTGGCAGTGCAGACCCACCAGCCGCACCGAGGTGGCTGCCCGGGCGCGCTCCACCGCACGGTCAGCATCGCCGTTCGCCAGGTTGAATCCGAACTTGGAGTCGTCCTGCCCGGTGGACACGAACTCATGGGTCTCCGCGTGCACACCGGGTGTGACGCGTATGTGCACGCGCGGCGCCGGGAGACCCGACGCATGCAGCGCATCGAGGCGGTCGAGCTCGTCGAAGCTGTCGACCACGATGTGGTCGACACCCGCAATGATCGCCGCCCGCAGCTCGTCGAGTGACTTGTTGTTGCCGTGCAGCACACACGACGACGCGGGCACACGGGCGGCGAGAACCGTGTGCAGCTCACCGCCCGAGGCAACATCCAGCATGAGGCCCTCCTGGTGCACGAGCGATGCCATGCGACGGCACAGGAACGCCTTCGTGGCGTACACCACCCTTCCCTCGCCGAACTCCGCGACCGCCTCGCGGCAGCGCGCCCGGATGTGCTCCTCGTCGTAGATGTACAGCGGCGTGCCGTAGCGGGCGGCCATGCCTTCCACCGGGACACCGGCAATCTCGAGCCGCCCGTCAACGATGCGCGCGTTGTCGGGCAGGAGGTGAGCGGGGAGCGGGCTCACATCTCCTCCGGTGCGCCGATGCCGAGAAGTTCGAGACCCTTCGCCAGCACCCGGGCGGTCACATCGCACAGCAGCAGGCGCGACGCACGCGTGCGCTCGTCGTCTGCCCTCAGCACCGGGCAGTTCTCGTAGAAGGAGGTGAAGGCACCGGCGAGGTCCCACAGATAACCGCACAGCCGGTGCGGATGGTAGCCGTCGAGCGCATCCCACACCGCGCCGTCGAAGCGCATCAGCGCGATGGCCAGCGCACGCTCGCGCGGGTCGTCGAGCACGGGCTCGGCCATGCGGACGGAGGAGCGCTCGATTCCGGCACGGCGGAAGATCGAGCAGATACGGGCGTGCGCGTACTGCAGATAGGGCGCGGTGTTGCCGTCGAACGACAGCATGCGGTCCCAGTCGAACACGTAGTCCTTGATGCGGTCTCCGCTCAGGTCGGCGTACTTCACCGAACCGATGCCCACCATGCGGGCAACCCTCTCGCGCTGATCGGCCGGCATCGAGGGGTTCTTCTCGGCGATGGCGGCGGATGCGCGCTCCACCGCCTCGTCGAGGAGGGACGACAGCTTCACGGTGTCGCCGGCACGGCTCTTCAGCATCTTGCGGTCGGACCCGAGAACGCTGCCGAACGCCACGTGACGGAACTCCACCTCGTCGTCCAGCCACCCTGCCCGCCTCGCGACGGCCTCCACCATCTGGAGGTGCTGTGCCTGGGGTGACCCCACCACGTACAGCATCGCGCCGGCCCCCACCCTTTCGACGCGGTCGATGACGCACGCGAGGTCGGTTGTTGCGTAGTTGTACCCGCCGTCGCCCTTGCGGATGATGAGCGGAAGCGGCTCGCCGTCACGGTTGGTGAATCCGTCCGGGAAGACAACCTCGGCACCGTCGCTCTCCACGAGGAGACCCGCTGCACGCAGTCGCTCCACGACCGGTGCGAGCAGGTCGTTGTACATGCTCTCGCCCGCGAGGTCGTCGTCGGTGAGGAGAACGTCGAGCTGTCTGTACACCTTGTTGAAGTACCCGGTGCTGAGTGCCACGAGCGTGCGCCACAGCCTGAGGGTCTCGCCATCACCCTGCTGCAGCATCACCACCCTGCTTCGTGCACGGTCGGCGAACGCCGCATCGGCCTCGAACTTGCGGCGCGCCTCCTTGTAGAAACCATCGAGGTCACCGACGCCCAGCTCGTGGGCCGCCTCCTCCTCACCGAGGTCGATGAGGTGCTCGATCAGCATCCCGAACGGTGTCCCCCAGTCGCCCACATGGTTCTCGCGCACCACCCGGTGCCCCACGAACATGAGCATCCGCACGATGGAGTCGCCGATCACAGTGCTGCGGAGGTGACCGACGTGCATCTCCTTGGCCACGTTCGGAGCGGAATAGTCGACGGTCACCGTGCGCGGTGAAGCAGCAGGACGCACGCCGAGCCGGTCATCCGACGCGAGACCCGCGAGCCCGGATGTCACGAATGACCTCGCGAACACGAGGTTGATGAAGCCCGGACCGGCGATCTCGGTGGACTCGAGAATGTCGGAAAGGTCGCCGGCCGCATCGAGTGCTGCCTGTGCAACCTCGCGCGGCTGGCGGCCCATCGACTTGGCGAGCGGTAGTGCGCCGTTCGCCTGGGCGTCCGCGCGGTCACTCGGTCGCACCACGGGATCGGCCGGCGCCCCCGCAACCGACGTGAATGCCGGGGCGAGCCGCTGAGCGACGGTGATGAACGGGTCGGCCATGAGGCACCCATTCTGCCGTTGCCGCCGGTGCGGCAACGGGACACTTTCTGCCGTTGCCGCCGGTGCCCCGACGGGTTCCTTTCGCGGCACGGCTAGCCTTGCCCTTGTGCGCGCACGCGCGTCACGCTCACGTAGCTCAGCGGATAGAGCACTTGCCTCCGGAGCAAGGGGTCGCAGGTTCAAGTCCTGCCGTGAGCGCCAGTGGAATCTCCCACGCGTCGGGGAAGCGGCTCAGCTTGTGAAGCCGGTGAGACCCACGAAGGCCCGGCTGTGCTCGATCTCGCCCATGTGGCGCAGACCGTGCTGGTACAGCCAGCACTCGATGCCGTCGAGGACGGTGAGCCCCTGCTCCCCCGCCACACGTGCCGAGTACGTGCTCGCCACCGCGGGCCCGAACGGCCGGGTCAGCAGCACGCGGTCGAGCTCAGCGGGGTCGAGTGTCGCCAGCCAGGTCTCGGTGCGGGCGAACACGAGCCCCATGTACTCGCGGAACGCCTCCAGGTCGCCGATCTGCTGCACGTGCATCTCGTCGGGCGTGCGGTGCTTGCCGTGGTCGGGAATCGCAGGTGCGATGCGCGCCAGCCATTCGTCGTTGCAGATGAACGGCTCCCCGGAGAGGATCATGAACGACGCATCGTGCATGTTCACGTAGTGGAACAACGAGAAGGCCATCGGCATCACGTTCTCCCCGAGGTGGGTGTTCACCTGTTCGAGCGTGGTGGTCTCCAGACACTCCTCGTACAGCGAGAACATCGCGCGGAACCTGCGCCGCAGGGAATCAAGAATGAGTTCGTTCGACATGTCGTCCGTCGGCCCTCAGCCGAGCGCCTCCTTCACCAGTTTCGCCACGAGCGCACCGTCGGCCGATGCGCCGACACGCGCGCGCACCGCCTTCACCACCGCGCCCATCGCCTTCGCCCCGGCGTTCCCCGCAGCGGCCGCGGTGGCGACCTCCTCTGACACCACCGCGCGGATCTCGTCCTCCCCCATCGCCGCGGGCAGGTACCTCTCGAACACTGCGAGCTCGGCACGCTCACCGTCGGCGGCCTCGGCGCGGCCGGCACCGGCGTAGATCTCGGCCGCCTCCGCCCGTTTCTTGGCCTCGGCCTGCAGCACCGCAACCACCTGGTCGTCGCTCAGTTCCACGGCCTGGTCACCGGCGACCTCGGCGTTCGAGACGGCCGCGAGCGCCATGCGCAGCGCCGACCGCTCCACGTCGTTGCCCGCCTTCATTGCGGCCGTCAAATCGGCCTTCAGTCGTTCCTTCAGGGTGGTCACCCCCAGATTCTGCCCCACCGTGCACCCGCAGACAGGACCCACGGCCGCCCCGGCCGAACTATCTTCGGGGGCACAGCACGAAGGGGAATCCGATGCGCACACTTCCGAAGACTCGCGGCCGGCGGATAGTCGCCGCAGCACTTGCCGCCCTGCTCGCCGCACCCGTGATGGGATCGGTGGGCACCGTTGATGCATCGACGGGCACTGTCACGGTCACCGCGAAACTCGCCGCCGGCTACCGCATGCTCGCGGTGTCGAAGGCTGGAAAGGCGTACATGGCCACCTCGAGCCGCGGGAAGGTCACACTGAAGGGCATCCCGAAGGCGGACACCAACGCGATGACTCTCTCGGTGGTGAGCACCACCGGCGCGTACGTCGGCCCCGTGATGCTGAAGTACATGGCATCTGCCAAGAAGAAGGCCACATCGGTCTCGAAGGCCAAGTCGGCCTACACCGCATTGAAGCGCACCACGAAGTCAACCCTCAGCCTCGGCACGGTCAGTGTGAAGGGCAACTATGCCTACACAAGTCTCAAGTCCTCCATCCCCGTGGCCGGCAGCGCGGTTCCCGTGACGGGAGGCGTGCCCCCGGCACGCGAGAACCTGGGCAAGAGCAAGGTGCAGGGTGCGGGTGTCCGCTCCGCCGCCGACCCCACCGAGAACCCCGCCGGCGGTGACGCGGACAAGGACGGCCTTCCCGCCTTCGTCGACGTGGATGACGACAACGACGGCAAACTCGACCTGGTGGACTCGACCTTCTTCTCCACGGAGACGAAGTCCGATGGCACCCTCCTCGGCGAGGCGAACATCTTCACCGCCCTCATCTGCGGCGGCGACTGCGTGAACCTGAACGCGTTCAACATCGACCGCCCGTCCGACAACCAGGTGGCGGCAGACCGTCTGAACAAGATGATCAACACCTTCCAGGGCGTGTTCTTCAGCTTCAACGCCACGACGAAGTACTTCTCCAGCCGTCCCGACCCGAAGTTCGGCTACTTCAACGTGGACTGCACGGGCATCTCGTGGTGCTCTGGGTCCTCGAGCCGCGCGGTCACGATCTCGCCCGATTTCGACTCCGGCAACCAGCCGGCCGACAACGCGCTGCCTCTCACGGGCGGATCCACCAACTACGCGGACTTCTGCGGTTCGAAGGTGATCGCCCGCAACCCGTTGAACCCCGGCGCCACGCCGGCCACCTGGCCCGCCGACACCAGTTACGACCAGTCGATGGACGAGTGGCTGTTCAGCACGTGTGACCCCGACAACGACGGCCTGCCCAACATCGTCCCGTCGAAGGGAACCCTGCAGACGGGTCTCTCGTGGGTCAACGAGATCAAGCCGCGCATGCCCGGGCCGGAGGGCCTGAAGGTGGGCGACACCATCCGCTACAACATCACGGACCGGGCCGGGAAGTCGGTGGCATCCTCCAGCCAGGTGATCTCAGGTGTCATCCAGACGGCGCCGTCGCTGCGCACGTGGCAGGACGGGACAAGTCAGGCACTCACCATCCACTCCCCCGACGGCACGTACACCGTGCCCCAGCAGATGGGTTCGCCGACGAGCAACACGCTCACCCTCACCTTCTGGCGTCCGCAACGCGCGGGCATCGGTTCCGAGACCAGCTGGCAGGACGTCGGCGGGCTGTCGTACCAGGTCCAGGGCCCGAAGGGCGGCTGCACGATCACCGCTGCGACAACGAGCGGAGGGGCCTCACTTCAGGTGATGAGCGGCACGAAGGGATCGATGGTGATGGACAGCGCCTCAGATGCCTCTCCTGACCCTGCGAACTTCATCCAGGCCACCGTCGATGTCACGACTTGCAAGTCGGGTCTCGGGCAGTGGCGGGTGATGGCCTCCGACCGCGCCGGCAACTCCACCAACTTCAGCTGGCAAGGACAGCAGAACCCCGGCGGACAGGGTCCCGCACCGCAGAACCCCGCACCTCAGAACCCGTGACGTCCGTGGCGTCCGCGCCACGTCGTTCCGATGATGCCCACTGCAGTGTCTGGCGGCGAGAATGTCCAGTGGCGTCGACCGACACGAGAGGCTTGTCACGTGACCTACGAATTCATGCCCCCACCGCCCGAGGGCGGCGAGCTCATCCACACGCGCCGCTACGAGGTTCGCACCTACAAGATGAGTGACGACCGCTTCCTCCTGCGCGGGGTCCTCTGCGACGAGAAGCCGGGGGGCCTGTACCTCGAGGAGGACGACAAGGAACTGTGGGTGCACCACATGGTCGTCGATCTCGAGGTCTCCTACCCGGCGTTCCGCATCGAGGCGGCACACGTGGAGATGAAGGAGCACCCGCACGTGCGCTGCACCAACATCATCCCGAAGTACGACGGGCTCGTGGGCCTGTCGATTGCGCGCGGTTTCAACAACAGGATCCGCGAGATGTTCGGCGGTCCGAGGGGCTGCACCCACATCGGCGCCCTGCTCTCGGCGATGGCCCCGGTTGCCATCCAGAGCGGTTGGTCGATGCGCGCACGCCACGCCACCGGCTCCGGCGGCCGCCAGATGACCGCCGCGGAACGCGCCAAGGGCCACGAGATGAACCTGAACACGTGCCACATGTGGGACGAGAACGGCGACATGGTGAACGAGATCCGCCGTGGGGAACCGATGGAGATCCCGGTGTGGATGCGCAAGCGCCTCGTGAAGCTCGGCAAGAACCCCGACGAATGGAAGGGCTGGGACTGAGCCCGGCTAGCGCGCCACGGTTGCCAGCACGTACGCAACCGACACGACCAGCATCGAAACGGCGGGTACCGTGTTCCGCACGCTGTCGCGGGCACGCAGGTGCGTGAGAAACGCCACCGCGAAGTAGAGAACGAGGAACAACCCGGCTGCCTCGGCCACGCGGACCATGTCGGTGCCCACGAACACCGCAACGGCTGCCGCCGCCTTCACCCCGCCGAGCAGTGGCACCGCATCCCGGGGGATCCCCAGACGGTCGGTGACGGCGAACGCGCGCTCACTGCGCACGAGGTCGAACCCGGCCGTGACACCCAGCACCACCAGCAGCAGCGTCGAGAGCACCTGCGAAGAAACCGTCATCATCGGCGTGCCCCTTTCGTCCCGCGCTGCTCGTGCGCGAGCAACCACTCTTTCACCTGCAACCCGCCGCTGTAGCCACCGAGAGTGCCGTCGGAGGCCACGATGCGGTGGCACGGCAGCACGATGGGCACCGGATTGCGGCCGTTGGCTGAACCCACGGCACGCACGGCCTTCGGCCGACCGATCGAACGTGCCTGGTCGGCATACGTGGCCGTCCGCCCGTAGGGCACCCTGCGCAACGACCTCCACACCTCCACCTGGAACGGCGTGCCGCGCAGGTCGAGGCGCAGGTCGAACCCGGTTCGGGTGCCGGCTAGGTACTCGCGCAGCCCTGCCAACGGGGCTGCGAGAGTCGCATGCCGCGGGCCTGACTCCACCGCGGCGCGGAGCCCGTCCTCGAGGGTGTCGGGCCCACCGATGTGCACGGCGCGCAGACCGCGCTGCCCGGCAACCACGGTGAGCACACCGAACGGGGCGCGCAGAGTGCTCCAGAACATCTCATCCGGCCGGTCCACGGTGCGAACTGTACGCACGGTTCGTCCCCGGCACCACCGTTCGTTGTACGGTGCAAACATCGAATCAGAGAACTTCACCATCTCGCAGCACGAGATCCGCATGGTCTACGCGGCACTCATGACCGCCACCGGGCTCTCCGCCCTCAACGGACAGATGGTGAGCACGGCGCTCACCACGATCATCTCCGACATCGGCGGCATCAAGGCCTACACGTGGGTCTCCACCTCGTACCTGCTCACGTCCACCGCGGCCACGCCGTTGTTCGGGAAGTTCAGCGACCTCTACGGGCGCAAGAAGTTCACGCAGTTCGCCATCCTCGTGTTCCTCGCGGGCTCGTTGATGTGTGCCGTCGCCCCGAACATGACGCTGTTGGTGCTGGCGCGCGCGGTGCAGGGAATCGGAAGCGGCGGCGCCATGGCCATGTCATTCATCGTGATCGCCGACCTTGTGCCACCGCGCGAGAGGGGCCGCTACGTTGGCGCGTTCACGAGCATCTTCGCCGTGTCCAGCGTGGCCGGCCCCCTCATCGGCGGACTCATCGTCGACAACACCTCGTGGCGCTGGATCTTCATCGTCAACGTCCCGTTCGGCGTGTTCGCCCTCTGGATGACGCAGCGTCACCTTCGGCTTCCCGTCATCCGCCGCGACACCACCATCGACAAGTGGGGGGCCACGCTGCTCGTGTCCGGTGTGGCATTGCTGATCATCGGTCTGTCGTGGTCGCCGGGTCATTACGGCTGGCTGTCGATCCAGACGTTCGGCATGCTCGCAGGAACCGTCGTCGTGTTCGCTGTGTTCATGTGGTGGGAACCGCGCACCACGAATCCCATCGTGCCGATGCATCTGTTCCGGAACCACACCGTGCAGGTGATGGTGCCGATGGTCAGCCTCATCAGCGCGGGCATGACCGTCGTCAGCAGTTTCATGCCGCTGTTCCTGCAGGCCGTCACCGGCGTGTCACCCACGAACTCGGGTCTCCTCCTGGTGCCGATGATGGTCGGCATGACCCTCTCGAGCACGTGGGTGGGCCGCCGCGTCACGGCCACGGGCCACTACCGGACGTGGCCGATCGTCGGTGCGGCGGCAGGCACGGCCGGCATGGCAATGGTGAGCCTGGTGAACTCGAGCGGCAGCCGCATCGCGCTGAGTCTCGTGGGCATGGCGATGATGGGGCTCTGTGTCGGTGCGACCATGCCCACTTCCACCACTGCCATCCAGAACTCCGTCGCCGTGATGGACCTCGGCGTGGCCAGTTCGCTGTCGCAGTTGTGCCGAAACCTCGCCAGCACCGTGGCACTCGCCGCATACGGCGCGGTGCTGAACAGTCAGCTGACGGGACGGGTGGACCCGCAGCTGCTGCGGGCACCCCGGAACATCGACAAGCTTCCCGAGCCGGGGCGAACACAGGCACTCGATGCCATTTCGTCCGGCATCACGACGGTGTTCCGCTGGTCGGTGCCGCTGATCGCGGTGGCCCTGCTGCTCACCGTGATGGTGCGCGAACTGCCGCTTCGCCAGCACGCGGCATTCGAGGACGAGACCGTGGGCGAACCGGTCGCCGACTGACGGCAACCGGTGCCCACACCGCCTACTTGCTGCTTGGCTCCTTCGGCAGGCCGAGCACACGCTCGCCGACGATGTTGCGCTGGATCTGGCTAGTGCCGCCCCAGATCGTTTCGGAACGCGAGAAGAAGAAGGCCGACATCATCCCGCTCACCGGGTAGCCGGGCCGGCGCTTCTCGCGCGCGGTTCCGGGCCAGTTGCCGTCGCCCATTGCGGAGTCCACCAGCATCGAGTCCGCCCCGTTGATGTCGAGGGCGAGCTCCATGGCCTCCTTGTGCATCTCGGTCCAGAACATCTTGTTCGTGGCACCGAGGGCCATCATGTCGGGGTCCTTCTTGCCCATGAGGGTGGTGGACAGCGAACGCAGACCGTTGATCCGCAGAAGCTGGATCTTCGTGTAGTACTGCACGAGTCGCTGGCGGATGGTCGGGTCCTCGATGGAGCCGTTCTCCTTCGCGCCGCGCACCATCGCCTTGTACTCGCTCTCGAAACGGCGGTAGCCGGTGGTGGCGCTCATGCCACGCTCGAATGCGAGCGTGGAGTTCGCCACCTGCCAGCCGTTGT
>JBMUAQ010000065.1:0-11865 GCA_049454855.1 Ilumatobacteraceae bacterium | reverse complement strand
CAAGAACCCAGCGGTCATGCAGAAGGCCAGCGGCTGCAAGGGACTCCCCTGCCTCCACGACATGTCCGTTCACGCGGATGCCCTTTTGTTCCACGGCGCGACGCGCCTCCGATGTGCTCGACACCACGCCCGACCTGGCAAGCAACCCGAACACGTCGTCCAGGTCGGCGCGGGTCACGCGGCTCGAGGGCACCTCGGCCGCCACCACCTCGAGGGCGGCAAGGGAAGCCCCGGTCGGGTCGGCGCCGAAGAGGACCTCTGCGGCTGCCTCGGCGTCGGCGGCAGCAGACGCACCGTGAACCAGCTGCGTCATCTCGGCCGCGAGCGACCGCTGCGCCGCGCGGCGGCCAGGGTCGGCGGTGTGCCGTGCGATGAGGTCGTTGGTCTCCACCAGCGGCGCGAGGGAGAACTGCGGCAGGTAGCGCACCACGTCGTCATCGGGCAGGTTCACCCAGAACTGGCGGAACTGGTACGGCGAGGTGCGCGCCGGGTCGAGCCACACCGCTCCGTCGGCGGTCTTGCCGAACTTGGTGCCGTCACTCTTCGTGACGAGCGGCCACGTGAGCCCGTGCGCCTGGCGGCCCAGGGTGCGACGGATGAGATCGATGCCGGCGGTGATGTTGCCCCACTGGTCGCTGCCGCCCATCTGCAGTTCCACACCGTGCTGCGCACAGAGATGCCGGAAGTCGTTCGCCTGCAGGAGCATGTAGCTGAACTCGGTGTATGACAGTCCGTTCTCCGATGAGAGGCGGTTCTTCACAGATTCCTTCGCCATCATCTGGTTGACGGTGATGTGCTTGCCGACATCGCGCAGGAAATCGAGCGCCGTGATGCTGGCTGTCCAGTCGGCGTTGTTCACCAGCACCGCACCGTTCCCACCGGCAGAGAAATCGAGGATGCGCTCCAGTTGCTTCTTGATGCACTCCACGTTGTGCGCGAGGGTCTCGCGGTCGAGAAGGTTCCTCTCGTCACTGCGGCCGGAGGGATCGCCCACCATCCCCGTTGCCCCACCGGCCAGCGGGAAAGGCCTGTGGCCAGCCAGCTGGAAACGACGCAGCATCAGCTGACCGAGCAGGTGGCCGACATGCAACGAGTCGGCAGTGGGGTCGAACCCGACGTACACGGAGACCGAGGATGAGTCGAGGCGCCCCGCCAGCACGGTGCGGTCCGTCGAGTCGTGCACGAGCCCGCGCGATGCGATCTCTTCGAGGAGTCCAGGTGTCGGCACGTGTCCATGTTGGCACGGTGGAGGCGGGGTCCTGCGCTCTATTGTGTGTTCATTCCGGCAGTTGACACCATGCACGAGGCCCTGCAACTGCAGGCCGAGGCGTGCTCGCGACTCGGCTCCGTTCTCTATGCCGAGCTCCTCGGGGCTCTCGCAGACGACTACGCATCAGGCGGCATCACCCGCAGTCTCCTGGAGGGAACAAGTGACCGCCCTGTCCACGATGCGGTGCCGCTTCGCCTGCTCGGCGCCATCCATCGGCTGGCGCTGACCGGGGCGGCCCCCGGGGTGGCCCGCCACTTCCCCACCACCGGCGGTGCGCCGGATGACTCCATGGTGGCCGACTGTCTCGCTGCACTCGGGAGACACCGCACATACGTGTCGGGAGCACTGTCGGGCCAGGTGCAGACCAACGAGGTCGGGAGATCCATCGTTCCGCTCGTGCTGGCACGTTGGCTCGCCACGATCGGAGTGCAGAGTTACGCGCACCTCGAGTTCGGGGCGAGTGCCGGGTTGAATCTCAATTTCGTGCGTTACGGCGCCGACGACGGCGCTGTCTCGATGGGCGACGCAGAATCCAGCGTGCGGTTCGGTCCGCAGTGGTTTGCCGGTCCCCCGCCTCTCCCGGCTGCCGCGGCCACACCGTCGGTGGTGCGGGGCGCTGATCCGCACCCCGTCGACATCGGCACAGCGGACGGCCGGGCGCGGCTGTTGTCCTTCATCTGGCCGGACCAGACAGAGCGTTTCGCCCGGGCGCAGGCGGCACTCGCCATCGCCGTTGCGCATCCGACACGGGTCGATCGCGCGTCAGCGGACACCTGGCTCGCAGCGGAGCTGCCGCAACTGCGCACGACGCCCACGATGGTGTTCCACTCGATCGTGTGGCAGTACCTCGGGCCCGCCGTGCAGAAATCCGTCCAGGACACACTGGCCGACGAGGGGTCACAGCGTGCGGAGGATGCTCCCCTCGTCTGGGCCCGCATGGAACCCGCAGGTGCTGTGGCCGACGTCCGCGCAACCGTGTGGCGGGAGGGCCGTCGGGAGGACTTCGCCCTTGCGGAAGTCGGGTTCCACGGGCACGGCCTCAGGTGGTGCGACTAGAACTCCCTCTCGAGTGCCCGCTTCACGAACCCGGGGACGGCAACGGGTTTGGGTGCCCCCGGGGTGGTGCTGACGTAGGTGATCGTGCAGTCAAACACGGCCTCGCCGGCGACGCTCATCTCCACTGACACGTCGAACGAGGTGTTGCCCCAGCGCGTGACCGAGCAGGCAGCATCGATGACGTCCCCGTACACCGCCCCCTTGTGCCAGGTGCCGCTGGCGGTCTTCAGCATGAAGTCGAAGCCCTCGCTCACGAGGTCGACATCACCTGCTCCGGCCCCCTTCTCTGCCGCTATTGCCGCACGCATCCACTGTGCCACTGCATCATCTGCGTACATCCAGTAGTTCGCGTTGAAGACAACCTTCTGCATGTCGCACTCGTGGTATCTCACCCTCACGTGCTCCACGTATCTCACCGGAGCCTCCCCCCAACGCGGTCGGTCTCCCGCGCGAGAAGATCCGCCTGGGTCGCCGCCGTGGAGGGGCCCGAACCACCCGGCGAGGTGCGTCGGGCGATGGCGGCGCCCGGCGCAAAGAGCGCCGCCGCATCGGCCCCCAGGCGTTGATCCGCCGCCACGGCCGCCGCGAGAGACCCGCCGGAATCAAGTGCCTTCCGCACGAGCTCCCCGACAACAGCGTGTGCCTCCCGGAACGGCACACCGCGCTGCACCAGCCACTCGGCGAGGTCGGTGGCCACGAGGGACTCAGCCGAGGATGCCTCGGCCATCCGTGCGGTGCGGAAACGCGCGGTCGCCACCATGCCGGTGACCGCTGCGAGACCGAGGCGCACCTGGTCGACGGAATCGAAGAGTGGCTCCTTGTCCTCCTGCAGGTCACGGTTGTAGGCGAGCGGAAGTCCCTTCAGGGTGGCGAGCAAACCGGTGAGGTTGCCGATGAGCCGTCCCGACTTCCCGCGCGCGAGCTCGGCGATGTCGGGGTTCTTCTTCTGGGGCATCATCGACGAGCCCGTGGCATGTGCATCGTCCAGATCCACGAAGCCGAACTCCTCGGACGACCACAGCACCCACTCCTCACCGATCCGCGAGAGGTGCACGCCCACGAGTGCCAACGCGAAGAGATGCTCGGCCACGTGGTCGCGGTCGCTGACTGCGTCGAGGGAGTTCGCGAACGGCCGGGAGAACCCGAGCAGGTCGGCAGTTGCCGCGGGGTCCACGGGAAGCGACGACCCCGCAAGTGCCCCCGCACCGAGGGGAGACACGTCGGCGCGCTCGAGCGCGTCGGCGATCCGGTCGACGTCGCGCAGGAAGGACCACGCATGTGCCCTGAGATGGTGCGACAGAAGCACGGGTTGGGCCCGTTGCATGTGGGTGTAGCCCGGGAGTACCACCGGGTCCACGGATGTGTCGAGTTCGTCCGCACGTGCCGACAGGACCGCCACGAGAGCGAGCACCGACCGTGCCACCGCCGTCATCTCACGCCTGCACCACAGTCGCAGGGCCGTGGCCACCTGGTCGTTGCGCGAACGGCCGGTGTGCAGCCGCGCACCGGCATCGCCGGCGATCTGGGTGACACGACGCTCTATCGCTGTGTGGATGTCCTCGTCCGATTCCAGGAACACAAAGGACCCGTCGCTCATCTCACGGTGCACCGCGGCGAGCGCATCCACCACCAGAGTGGCATCAGGGCCCGACATGAGCCCGACCTGCGCGAGCATCCTCACGTGGGCAGTGGACCCCTCGATGTCGTCGGCCCACAGCCGGCGGTCGAAGCCGATGCTGGCGGTGAATGCCATGAGGTCCTCGCCGGGACCGGACGCGAAGCGCCCGTGCCACAGCGCCGCGCCCTTCGAGACAACGTCATCAGCCACGGCTCTTCCCTTCCGTTGTGAGTCCGGCTAGGGATCGCAACTGGCGTGCGAGATCCGGCCCCCCGAGCGTCTCGGACGCGACGCACAGCACGGTGTCATCACCCGCAACGGTGCCGATGAGCCCGTCCATCCCGCTGCGGTCGAGGGCGGACGCAACCACGTGTGCACACCCGGGCGGGGTGCGCACCACGACGAGCGGTCCGCTGCTCGTGACCTCCGCGACCCATTCAGCGACCACTCGTCGCAGCTGGTCGCTCGGTGCGATCCGTGCGGGTTCGTAGTCGGGAATCGCGTACCTGGAGTCCCCGCCCGCAACACGCACCTTCACTGCACCCAGCTCCTCGAGGTCACGCGAGAGCGTGGCCTGCGTGGCGTCGAGTCCCTGCTCGGCGAGCAACCTCTGCAGCTGGGGCTGGCTCGAGACCTCCTCGGAGGCGATGATGCGCGCCACCATCTGCTGGCGCTGCTTCTTGCTGCTCATGACGAGGCCTCCATGAGGAAGGTGAGGACTCCGCGGGCAGCCGTGAGCCGGTGGTGACCCTGGGCGATGACGAGACTTGCCGCACTGTCGAACACCTCGGCCGAGACCTCCTCTCCCCTGTGGGCCGGCATGCAGTGCATGAAACGGGCACCGTCTGCGGCCCGTGCCATGAGCGCACCGTCCACGATGTAGCGGGCGAACACGGAGCGGCGCTCCTGCGACTCTTCCTCCTGGCCCATGGACACCCAGGTGTCGGTGTGCACGACATCCGCCCCGGACACAGCGGCTGCGGGGTCGGCACTGCTGGTCACCCGTGCGGCAATCGCCGACAGGCGGTCGATCTCCGCCACTGTCGGCCCGTAGCCCTCCGGACAACCGAATGACATCGACCCCCCGAGCATCAGCACCGCCTCGGCGAGCGACCGGGCCACGTTGTTGTAGTCCCCCACCCAGGCGACCCGCAGGCTGTCGACCGGACCCGCGTGCTCACGCATGGTGAGGACATCGGCGACGGCCTGGAGCGGATGGCTCCGGTCGGACAGCATGTTCACCACCGGAACGGCCGAACATCCTGCCATCCGTGCGACTGTCGAATGGTCGAACACGCGGGCGGCAAGCACCGCGTGGTAACCGGCCATGATCCGCGTGACGTCCTCGACCGTCTCGCGGGTGTCGAAGCCGATCTCCTCGCCGCGGGTGTACACCGGGTGCCCGCCGAGCTGAACAACGGCCATCTCCATGGAGTGCCGCGTGCGGTTCGACGGTTTCTCGAAGATGAGGGCCGCCCCCAGTCCGGAGAGCACGGGACGCGGTGGCGCCACGGACAGCGCCATCACCTGGCGCAGCTCGCCCGCCGAGAGATCGGTGATGTCGAGGAGGTGTTTCGTCACGCCAGCACCCCCGCGATGATTGCGCACGCCTCGTCGATCTCTGCGTCGGAGACCGTCAGCGGGGGCGCCAGCCGGAGGGTGTCGGCGTTGACGGCGTTCACTATGAGGCCCGCCGCGAGTGCACCGGCGGCCGCCACGTTCGCATCCTTTCCCTCGGCAAGGGCGACACCGAGAAGGAGGCCCTCGCCGCGCACGTGGTCGACTCCCGCAATGCCCGCGAGCAACGACCTGATGCGCGCACCCGCGCGCACAGCAAGGGCACACGCATCGATTCGCTCCATCTCGTCGATCACCGCATTCACTGCAGCAGTGGCGAGGGCAGTGCCGCTGTAGGTCGAACCGTGGTCGCCGGGCGCCATGACCGACGCCACGTCGGTGCGTGCCCACACCGCGCCCACGGGCATCCCGTTGCCCATGCCCTTCGCGAACGTGACCACGTCGGGCGAGATGCCGGAGTGCTCGAACCCGAACCATCTACCGGTCCGGCAGAAACCCGTCTGCACCTCATCGACCATCAGCAGCATCCCCCGCTCGGCACACAGGTCCTGCACCGCACGGAGGTACGAGGGATCGGCAGGGATGACACCGCCCTCACCCTGGATCGGCTCGAGCATCACTGCCGACACGGTGGGGTCGACTGTGGCCCTGAGTGCGTCGATGTCGCCGTACGGCACGTACAGGAAGCCCTCCGGCATCGGCTGGAACACCTCGTGCTTGGCGGGCTGACCCGTGAGCGCGAGCGCCCCGAGCGTGCGTCCGTGGAAGCTGCCGTAGGCACTGATGATGCGGTGACGGCCGCGACCCCCGTGCTTGCGGGCGATCTTGATCGCGGCCTCGTTCGCCTCGGCACCCGAGTTGCAGAAGAACACCTGACCGGGACCCGCGCCGGCGTTCTCCATGAGCGACGAGATGCGCACTGCCGCACGGGTGGCCACCGGGTTCGCGAAGAAGTTCGACACATGCACGAGCGTGGCGGCCTGCCGGGCGATGGCGTCGGTGACGGCCGGGTTGCAGTGACCGAGGGACACCACCGCGATGCCGGCCAGGAAATCGAGGTAGCGGCGGCCGTCGCTCGCCCACACCTCCGTTCCCGATGCCCGCTCGATGAAGAGCTTCGGCGCCCCGAACACCGGGATGAAGGGGCATGTCGCGCGGTCCGCGAGAAGGCCGGCTGGTGTGGAATCGTCCGCAAAGTTGTGTCTCACTTGTTGCCCCCGGTGATCATGGTGCCGACACCGCTGTCGGTGAACAACTCGAGCAGAAGTGCATGGGGCACCCTGCCGTCGAGGATGTGCGCGCTCTTCACCCCGCCGCGCACCGCCTGGACGCAGCTCTCCACTTTCGGGATCATGCCCCCGGCCACGGTTCCGTCGGCGATGAGGGCCTCCGCCTCCGTGACGGATGCACGCTGGATCAGGCTCGCCGGGTCCGACACGTCCCTGCGGATACCGGCGACATCGGTGAGGTAGATGACCTTCTCCGCACCGAGGGCCTCTGCCACTGCACCGGCCGCAGTGTCGGCGTTGATGTTCAGGGCCTGCCCTGAGGCATCGACCCCCACCGTGGAGACGACCGGCACGAACCCGTCATCCATCAGCCCCTGGAGCAGACCCGGACGCACGCGTGCGACGTCCCCCACGAACCCGAGTGCCGGGTCGCGGCGTTCCGCGACGATCATCCGTCCGTCCTCACCCGAGAGACCCACTGCGATGTTGCCGTGCATGTTGACGGCACCCACGATGCGCGGGTTCACGTCGCCGTTCAGCACCATCCGCACCACATCGAGAGTCGGTCCGTCGGTGACCCTGAGCCCGTTCACGAATCCGGTCTCGATGCCGAGACGTTCGAGCATCCCCGAGATCTGCGGCCCTCCCCCGTGAACCACGACCGGACGGATGCCGACGGTGTGCATCAGCACGATGTCCTCGGCGAACAACGAGAGCGCATCCTGCTCCGAGGCTCCTGCCAGCGCGTTCCCGCCGTACTTGACCACTACCGTGCGGCCCGAGAAGCGCCTGATGTAGGGCAGCGCCTCCACCAGGACGTCGGCCGTCGTGGCGCTCACGGGTACATCCCGACTGTCGGCAGCCCCGCCGTCTCGGGCAGACCGAGCGCCACGTTCGCGGACTGCACCGCACCGCCCGAGGCTCCCTTGGTGAGGTTGTCCTCGGCAGCGAGCACGATCACCGTTCCGGTCCGCTCGTCGAACCTTGCGGTGATGTGCACGGAGTTCGACCCCAGCGTCGCCTTCGTGCCGGGAAGGCCCTTGCCCACCACGACGAAGGGTTCGTCGGTGTAGAAGCGCGCCAGTGCGGCGAGCAACGATGCGGTGGTGACCTTCTGGGCGGGCCTCGCGTAACAGGTCGCGAGGATGCCCCTGTTCATCGGCGCGAGATGGGGAGTGAAGAGAACGCCGGCGCCAAGGTTCGCCTCGATCTCTGGGGTGTGCCGGTGATCGAGGAGTCCGTAGGCGCTGAAGTCCTCGTCGACCGCACAGAACATGGAGCCCGGCTTTGCGCCACGGCCCGCACCGCTCACACCGGAGGCCGCGTCCACGATGATTCCCGTGTCCTGCACGAGGCCGGCCCGCAGCAGCGGTGCGAGCGCAAGGGTCGCGGCCGTCACGTAGCAACCGGGAGTTGCAATCAGCGTCGCGCCGCGCAGTTCCTCGCGGTGCAGCTCGGGCAGTCCGTACACGGCGCGGGCGAGCTCGGCCGGCTGTGTGTGCTCGAACCCGTACCACTGCGGGTACAGCGATGCATCCTTCAGCCTGTAGGCGGCAGACAGGTCGACGATGCACCCCACCCTGCTCTTTATCCGCGGCACGATCTCCATCGATGCCTCGTGGGGCAGCCCGAGAAAGACGAGGTCGAGCCCATCCACTTCCGCGGGGTCGAACTCGGAGAACACGAGGTCCGGGTATGCAGCAGACAGGGACGGATACAGCGAGGCGGCGAGTGTCCCCGCCTGGGTGTCGCCGGTCGCCACCGCCACCTCCATGTGCGGATGGCCGGCGAGAAGTCTCAACAACTCGGCACCCGTGTACCCCGATGCGCCGATGATGCCCACACGTGTCATAGATGCATTACCATACAGCCTAATGCATGATTATGCAAACATACCCGTCGGGGCAGGTGCGCTTCTCGTGGCGGCACCCTCCATCGAGGACCCCAACTTCGCCCGCACGGTTGTCCAGATTCTGCACCACGAGCCCGATGACGGGACTCTGGGAGTGATCATCAACAGACCGCACGTCCCACAGGAGCCGGCCCTTGTCGGGGCGCTCGGCGAGTGGCTGTCGATGTCTGCTCCCCCGCACAGCGTGTTCGAGGGCGGACCGGTGTCTCCGGACTCGTTCCTCTGTCTCACCGCGGCCGCGGGCGGGGTGCGGTCGGTCGACCTCACGGGCGAGTCACCCGACGCACTGGCAGGCCCGTGGAGAGTGTTCCGCGGTTACTCGGGCTGGGCCCCCGGTCAGCTCGACGATGAGATCGGCGGGGCGGGCTGGTACGTCGTGCCGTCCGAGCCCGGCGACCTCTTCCACCCGGAACCAACGGCACTGTGGCGGGCTGTTCTCTCGCGACAGAGGGGCATGTTGCGGCGGTACGCCGATTTTCCCGAGGACCCTGGCGTCAACTGACGTCGGAGAGACGACTGCGCCTCAACCGCGCAGTTCGGCCCCGAGGTCCGCAGCGGCCTTGCGGCATGCCTCGCGAACCTCGGCCACCATGTCCTCTGACACCGTGGACCGGTCGTCCTGCAGACGGAGACGGAACGCAAGGCTGCGCGACCCCTCGGCCACCCCCGCTCCCCTGTAGGCGTCGAACAACTCGAGCGACACCAGCCTCTTGCCGGTTGCCTGCCGCAGCGCCCTGTGCATGTCGACCGCAGGGACCGCATCAGGCAGGACGAATGCGAGGTCGAGGTCGCTCGACGGGAGCCTGTTGATCATCCGTGCCTGCTGGGGCTTGGGCAGCTCGTTCAGGAGCACCGACAGATCGAGCTCGAGGATGGCAACCCGTCCCTCGATGCCGAGCCGGTCGAGCACCTCGGGGTCGACCTCACCGACCCTTCCGATCTCCCTCTTCCCGCGGGCCAGGGTGGCCGACCGTGTGGGATGGAGTCCGGCAGGCACCCGCGACTGGTCGAGCTGCGCCCCGACCGACAGTGCATCACTCACCGCCGACCACACCGCGAGTGCAGCAGCAGCATCGCCACCGGCGATCACCACACCCAGGTGCTCCGCCTCGTCGGGCAGGGTTCCCTTGCCCGGTGGGTACACATGCCCGGTCTCGAACAGCATGATGCGCTGCGCACGGTGCGACTGGTTGTACCTGACGGTTCTCAGCAGACCGGGCCGGAGGGACGTCCGGAGCACTGACTCCTCGGCCACGAGCGGATTTGCTATCCGCAGGTGATCCGCACCGTCGAGACCGACGGCACCGAGGTCATCAGGGGCAAGGAACGGCATGGGCATGACCTCGTCGAGACCGAGCCCCACGAGCACCCTCCGCAGCTCCCTGCGCCGTTGCTGCATGCCCGTGAGATGGCCGTGCACGGTCGACTTCGGCACGTGCTTGCCGAGCTCGTCGTAGCCATGATGCCGGGCGATCTCCTCGACGATGTCGATCTCCTCGGTGCAGTCAGGTCTCCAAGGGGGGACCGTGACCGTCGCACCTGCGGGGTCGGCAACAACCGTGAAACCGAGCGGAGAGAGGAGCTCCCCCATTCGTGCGGCATCGGGCGAGATGCCGAGCGAACGTCGCACGCGTTCCGTGCGCACGGTCAAAGTTGCCGGCCGCGGAAGCGACGGCGTCTCGACGCGTGTGCCGGCACCGTGCACAACCAGCCCGGGACATGTCTCCGACAGGATCGTGGCGAACCGCCGCACGGCGAGCGCCACGCCGTCCGGGTCGACGCCCCGTTCGAACCGCACCGATGCCTCGCTGCGGAGATTCAGTCGGTTCACGGAGAACCGCACCGGGTCCGGCGCGAACCATGCAACCTCGAGAGCAAGCCGCGAAGTGGTGTCCGTGACCTCGCTGCGCAGGCCTCCCATGATGCCTGCGAGGCCGACTGGCTCCCCCGTCGCTGCGTTGCAGATCAGGAGCTCCTCCGGAGTGAGCGCGCGGTCACTGCCGTCGAGCGTGACGAGCCGTTCGCCCTCCCGCGCCAGTCTGACATCGAAGCTCCCCGCGACATCGAGGTCGTATGCATGGTTCGGTTGGTTCAGTTCCAGCATCACGAGGTTCGATGCGTCCACCACATTGTTGATCGGCCGCATGCCGAGCCGCGACAGCCGGCCCGCCACCCACGACGGGGACGGCCGCACACTGACACCCGAGACCGCAACTGCCGAGAACATCCCGCATCGATCAGCGGCCGTGATGCTGACGGGGACATCCATCCCCGCCCCGGCAGGGATGTCGGCCACACGGGGTCCGCGGAGCACGCACCCGAAGTGAGCGGCAAGATCCCTGGCGATGCCCAGATGGCCCCAGCAGTCAGGACGGTTCCGTGTGAGGTCGAGGTCGAACACCGTGTCCGGTTCGATGCCGAGCACCGTGAAGGGATCAACGCCGAGCGGCGCATCGGACGGCAGGATCAACAGACCGGAGGCTTCGTCGGCGATGCCGAGTTCCACCGGGGAGCACAGCATGCCCTCGGAGTCGATGCCGAGGATCCCGCGACGGGCGATCTCGCGGCCGTCGGGCATCACTGTGCCGAGCGTCGCGAGAGGCACCACGTCGCCCGGGCCCATGTTCGTGGCGCCGCACCACACGTGCCGCTCGGTGCCGTCACCGGCATCAACCCAGCACCGCGTCACCTTGGCCGCATCCGGGTGCTTCTCGGTACGCGTTATCCGGGCCGTGACGACACCTGTCACCGCCGCGCCGGTGTGCTCCATGGACTCCACCGCCATGCCGAGACGGTTCATCGCGTCGGCGACCTGCGCGGGGTCGGCGGGAATGTCCGCCATCTCGCGGAGGACCGAGAGCAGCACCCTCACGGGAACTGCTCCAGGAAGCGGACGTCGTTCGAATACATCTCGCGGATGTCCTCGACACCGTGACGTTCCTTTGCCATGCGGTCGACACCGAAGCCGAACGCGAAGCCGCTCCACTCGTCGGGGTCCAGACCGGCGGCACGCAGCACCCTCGGGTGCACCATGCCGCAGCCACCCAGTTCGATCCACGAGCCGTCGTGACGGCGGATGTCGAACTCGGCGCTCGGCTCGGTGAACGGGAAGTAGGACGGCCGCAACCTGCTGGTGAAGTTGCTTCCTAAGAACGCCTTGGTGAACGACTCGATCGTGCCGGCAAGGTCCGCGAAGGTGATG
>JBMUAQ010000064.1:0-11912 GCA_049454855.1 Ilumatobacteraceae bacterium | reverse complement strand
GTGCCGATGGTGACCTTCGGACGCTTGCGCCGGGCTCCCTTCTTCGGGGCCGGACGCGAGCCGACGTCGGCGAGCACCTCCTCCACCCAACCGCGGGCGAGGGCAAGCTCCTCGCGCGTGACGGTGAGGGGGATCATCACCTCGACCACCGGGTCGTAGCCCTTGGCTGCCACCTCGTCGGCTGCCTCCATCAGCGCGCGCACCTGCATCGCGTACAGACCCGGCTTGATCACCCCGAGACGAACGCCGCGGGTGCCGATCATGGGGTTGAACTCGCTCCACGAGTGCGCGGCGTGCAGCAGCGCCTCCTCCTCCTTGTCGAGACCCCTCGTGGCCTTCTTGATCTCGAGTTCCTGCACGTTCGGCAGGAACTCGTGCAGCGGCGGGTCGAGGAGCCGCACGGTGACCGGGAGCCCCGACATCTCGATGAGGAGCGACGCGAAGTCCTTCTTCTGCACCTTGCGCAGTTCCTCGAGCGCGGCCTCCTCCTCTGCCGGGGTGGAGGCGAGGATCATGCGCCGCACGACGGGAAGGCGGTCGGGAGCGAGGAACATGTGCTCGGTGCGGCACAGTCCGATGCCCTCGGCACCCATCTCGCGGGCCTTGCGTGCGTCCTCGGCGGTGTCGGCGTTCGCTCGCACCGCCATCTTCCCCTTTCGGATCTCGTCGGCCCACTTCAGGATGGTGGCGAACTCCTTCGGTGGCTCGGAACCTTTCAGTTCCAGCTGACCGATCATGATCTCGCCGGTGGTGCCGTCGAGGGAGATCCACTCCCCCTCCTTCACCGTGGCCCCTCCGGCGGTGAACGCCTTGCCGGAGATCTCCACGGCCTCGGCCCCCACCACGGCGGGGGTTCCCCAGCCGCGTGCCACGACCGCGGCGTGGCTGACGAGGCCGCCACGCGAGGTGAGGATGCCGCGTGCGACCATCATGCCGTGGACGTCCTCGGGACTGGTCTCGCTGCGCACGAGGATGACGTCCTCACCGCGCCTGGCGGCCGCCTCGGCGTCGTCGGCGGTGAAGTACACGCGGCCCACGGCGGCACCGGGCGATGCGGCGAGCCCCTTTGCGACGCTCTTCGACTTCGAGGCGAACTGGGGGTGCAGCACCTGGTCGAGGTGCTCTGCGGCGACACGCATGACCGCGTCACGACGCGAGATCTTCCAGGCCTTCTTGCCGGTGCCCGTGGGCCTGGTCATGTCGACCGCCATGCGCAGGGCGGCTGCGCCGGTGCGCTTGCCCACGCGCGTCTGCAGCATCCACAGCTTCCCCTGCTCGATCGTGAACTCGGTGTCGCACATGTCGCGGTAGTGGCGCTCGAGACGGGCGAAGATCCCCATCAGTTCGGTGTGGATGGCGGGGAACTTCTTCTTCAGGGCGTTGAGGTCCTCGGTGTTGCGGATGCCCGCCACCACGTCCTCGCCCTGGGCGTTCACCAGGAAGTCGCCGTAGGGCTTGTTCACGCCGGTCGCGGCGTTGCGCGTGAAGCCGACTCCGGTGCCGGAGTTGTCGTCTCGGTTGCCGAACACCATCGCCTGCACGTTCACGGCGGTGCCCAGTTCGTGGCTGATCTTCTCGCGCACGCGGTACGCGATGGCACGCGGGCCGTTCCACGAGCGGAACACCGCCTCGACGGCGCCGCGCAGCTGCTTGGCGGGGTCCTGCGGGAACGGGCGGCCGGTGTGCCTCGCGACGGCCTCCTTGTACTCGGTGCACAGACCGCGAAGGACGGATGCCGGGACCTCCGCATCCGTGCGCACGCCGGCCTTCGCCTTCGCCGCCTCGAGAGGCTCCTCGAACACGTGCCCCTCGATGCCGAGCACGATGCGCCCGTACATCGAGATGAAGCGGCGGTAGGAGTCGTACGCGAACCGCTCGTCGCCGGTGGAGCGCGCGAGGCCCACCACGCTCCTGTCGTTCAGACCGAGGTTCAGGACCGTGTCCATCATCCCGGGCATCGAGAACTTGGCGCCGGACCGCACCGACACCAGCAACGGATCGGTGGCATCGCCGAGCCGGCGGCCCATCTTGCGCTCGAGCGCCGTCACGTGACGTGCGACCTCCGCATCCAGGGTCTTCGGCCAGCCCCCGTGCATGTACGCCCGGCAGGCATCGGTGGTGATGGTGAAACCGTGCGGCACCGGGAGGCGCAGGACGCTCATCATCTCCGCGAGGTTCGCCCCCTTGCCCCCGAGGAGATCCTTCATCTCCATCGGCGGACGACGGTGCTTGTGGTCGAATGCATAAACGTACGGCACGAGACGCGAGTCTAGGACCGCCCGTAGAATCGCTCTCAGTGGCCACACCCAGCGCACGCCGCGGCGAGTTCTCCCTTGTCGGTTTCCCCACCACGGTGCGACCGGGGTTCCCCCTGTTCCTCCTTCTCATCGCGGTGATCTACCCCTGGCCCCTCGGGGCATGGGTGGCCGGGTGCATCGCGGTGTTCACCGTGGTCCACGAGCTCGGGCACGCCGTGACCGCACGGGTCTTCGGCTGCGAGGCCCGCATCTCGCTCGACTTCATGGTGGCGTACGCCGCGTTCTCGCCGGCCCCGGGGTTCACCCGGCTGCACCGCGGGCTCGTTGCCGTGTCGGGCGCCGCGGCACAGATGTCACTTTCTGCCGGGGTACTGCTCGCGATGGGGGTGAACCCGCTTTCGCGCGCCGACGTCGCGGCGGCATCCGACGCTGCGGCCGCGGTGTGGTGGACGGGTCTCGTCCTCGGTGCGGTGAACCTTCTTCCGGTGGTGCCCCTCGACGGTGGCGCGGTGGTGGCGAGCGCACTCGACCGGCTCTTCCCGGGTCGTGGTCAGCGCATCATGCTGCGCACGAGCATCGTGATCACATCGGCCGCGCTGGCAACAACCCTCGCCTACGGCGGGGGTGACTTCGTGCTCTTCCTCGGTTTCGTCCTCTTCCTGCAGTGGCGCACCCTCCGCGCGGAGACCGTGTTCGAGGCTGCCGTCGACGCGGCGGTGGAGGCACCGACAGGTTGGTCGGTGATCGACGCGGCGGCCGCGGAGCGCATCCTCGTGGCGGGCAACCCGCGCGGGGCCCTCGCTCGCTGCCAGGAGGCATGGCTCGAGGGTCCCACGGCCGACACTGCCGTCGTCGCGGCGCGTGCATCGAGCGTGCTCGGTGACCCCGGTGCCGCCCTGGTGTGGGTGGAGGCCGCGGTGTCGACCTCGTTCGACGACCTCGACACACTGTCGAGACTCAATGCGGCGGATGAGCTCGCCGCTCTCCGCGGGCACCCGCGGTACGTGTCCGCGGTCAGCCGCCTGAACTGACGGACCCGAGGGGCACACCCGCATCCACCCCGCGACGGACGCGCGCGATGCAACGTTCCGTGCCGCGGGACGTGACCTCCACCCCGTCCGCGGATGTCCCGGGCTCCACCAGTGCCAGCCGCACGGGTGACGATGCGCCGCGCGAGTCCATCCGCTCGACGAGCTCCTGGCCGGGATAGCAGCCCTTCGTGAAGCTCACGGCGCGCGCGAGCACACCGGTTCCCGCGGGCACGTCACCCTCGAGGATGTCGACACCCATCGAGGGCCAGCCCCGGTCGACGCGCACCGCATCCATGACCGTGGGGTCGACCTGTGTGCCGCCGGCGGGCATCGCAGCGGCCCCGTCGACGATGTCGACCCGGCCCGGGGTGCCCCAGTCGCAGACGGCGAGACCTGCGTGTGCGAACGACGACTGACCGTCGTCGGTGAGGAAACCGCGCACCTCCCAGTCGACCTCGGCGATCGACACCCTGGCGCGCAGGACGAAACGTGACAGACGCGCGACGACCCGCGGCCCGAATCCACGCTCCACGTCGAGAGTGAACGTGCGGTCGGTGCGGCGCACCACCCGCAGCAGCGCATCCACCCTGCCGTCGGGTGACAGCAGCAACGACCACGCCGAGCCCCCGTCGCCGAGTGCCTCGATGTCCTGGGCGAGCTGTGAGTGCAGGAACCACCGCGCATCGTCACCCTCCACCAGCACCACGTCACGGGCCAGCGTCGCCCAGCGCCAGGACGCCGGGACAGCGGTCATGCGCGGGTTCCCCTGCGCATGCGACGCTCCGTCATGCGTCGGGCGGCGGGCACGGTGGCAAGCAGGGCACGTGCCTTGTTGTGACACTCGAGGTCCTCGTCGGCGGGGTCGCTGTCGGCCACGATGCCCGCACCTGCCTGCAGGCTGGCACCGTGGTCCCCCACGAACATCGTGCGGATGGCGATCGCGGTGTCGAGGTTGCCGGAGAAGTCCACATAGCCCACGACACCCGCGTACGGGCCGCGCTTCACGGGCTCCAGCTCGTCGATGATCTCCATGGCACGCACCTTCGGTGCGCCGCTCACGGTGCCCGCCGGCAGGGTGGCGCGCAGCACGTCGATGGGACCGAGCCCGGCGCGCAGTGTCCCCGACACCTGCGACGTGAGGTGCATCACGTGGCTGTAGCGCTCGAGGGTCATCAGCTCGTCCACGGTGACGGTTCCGAACCCGGCCACCCTGCCCACATCGTTGCGTGCGAGGTCCACCAGCATCACGTGCTCGGCCACCTCCTTCGGGTTCTCGCGCAGCTCGCCCGCGAGACGCCGGTCGTGCTCGTCGTCACGGCCCCGCTTCCTCGTGCCCGCGATCGGTCGGGAGATGACCTTTCCGTTCACCACCTGCACCAGCGGCTCGGGTGAGCCACCCACGATGGTGAGGCCGGGCTGGCGGAGGAAGTACATGTACGGGCTCGGGTTCACCTGCCGCAGCACGCGGTAGGCATCGAACGGGTCGGCACCGAGGTCGATGTCGAAGCGCTGCGACAGCACCACCTGGAAGATGTCACCCGCGCGGACGTGCTCCTTCGCCACCTCCACGGCACGCCGGTAGCCGCCGTCGGGCATTGACGACCTCGTCTCGGGCAGCACGTCGTCGGCAACGGGCGGCTCCACGGGAACGTACGGAAGGGGTCGTGCAAGGTCCTCCACCGCGTCGTGCACGCGCGCGACGGCTGCGGCATACGCAGCGTCCGTGGCGGCGGCATCGAGGCCGGCGACAGGGACGCTCTCGATCAGGTACACGCGCTGACGCCAGTGGTCGAACGCCGCGAGGCTGCCGATGATGCTGATGGAGGCATCGGGGAGACCCCGGTCGTCACGCGGCGCGTTCGGCAGGTGCTCGATCTCGCGCACCACGTCGTAGCCGAGGTGGCCCATGAGACCGCCCTGCAGCGGCGGAAGGTCCGGGTGCAGCGGCGCGCGGTACAGCGACAGCAGCTCCTCCATGGCCACGAGCATCCCCCGGTCGAGCGGCACCGATGAGGGCACGTCGCCGGTGGTGGTGATGCGGCCGTCGCGCAGGGTCAGGGTGCCGCGGGGGTTGCGCCCCACGAACGAGTAGCGGCTCCAGCGCTCCCCGTGCTCCACAGACTCGAGAAGGAACCCGTCGTCGTCGCCCACGAGCTTCGCGAACGCCGCCACCGGTGTCTCGAGGTCGGCGAGGATCTCGGTCCACACGGGCACCACGGTGTGCCGTGCCGCGAGCTCCCTGAACTCTTCCGGGCCGGGGGTGACCGTGGTGCCGTCGGTGCTCACGCGCCGCCGAACTCGCGGAAGAAACAGGACCGCTCGCCCGTGTGGCAGGCCCCGCGGCCCTCCTGGAGCACGCGGAACAGCAGCGTGTCACCGTCGCAGTCGTAACGGGCACTGACGACGAACTGTCTGTCCCCGCTGGTGTCGCCCTTGCGCCACAGTTCGTTGCGGCTCCGGCTCCAGTACACCATCCGGCCCTGGGCGAACGTGAGGTCCAGCGACTCTCGGTTCATCCACGCCATCATGAGCACGTCACCGGTCTCGTCGCACTGTGCGATGGCGGGCACGAGGCCGTCGGCGTTCCACTTCACCGCGTCGAGTTCGTCAGCCGACGGCGTGATGATGCGACCGTCCCCGTGGTGTGAGTTCCCGTCCGGCATTTCCTGAACGGTACCGTCATGTCCCGTGGTCCCCGAAACCGTTTCCCTCGTCACCATCGACGGCCTCGAACTCGCCGCCGATGTCGTGTGGGCAGAAGGAGACGCGCGGGGGTTCGTGGTGATCGGACACCCCCATCCCGCACACGGCGGTGACCGCTGGAACAACGTGGTCCGTTCGCTCCAGGAGGCAGCGGCTGCGTGCGGATGCCACTCCATCGCGCCCGACTTCCGCGGCGCCGGACAGAGCCCCGGCGAACACGACGGGGGCGGCGCCGAGCGACTCGACCTCGCGGCCGCGTGCGACTTCGTCGGACTCGTCGAGGAGTCACTCCCCCTCGTGTTGGCGGGCTACTCCTTCGGCGCCGCGGTGGGCCTCAACGTGTCGTACCCATCGGCGGCCGGGTGGCTGGCAGTCGCGCCACCCGTGGGGATGCTGGAGCCCGCCCCGGTCGCGGCGCGTGACCACCGCCCCAAGCACATTCTGCTCCCGCGCCACGACCAGTTCTCCACCGTGGAAGCGATGCATGCGTGCACGGCAGGGTGGAACAACACGTCGGTGACGGTGCTCGAGGGTGTGGACCACTTCATCGCCACCGGTGCGGCGGAACAGTGCCGCGCCGCCCTCGAGGTGCTGCTGGCGTCAGGCTGAGGGGCGAACGCGGACACCCGCGGCCGCCATTGCACGCTTGGCATCGGCCACCGTGTGCTCCCCGAAGTGGAAAATCGACGCGGCGAGCACACCGGTTGCGCCGCCCTCGGTGATGCCCGCCACAAGGTGGCCGAGTTCGCCCACACCGCCGCTCGCGATCACCGGCACGCCGACCGCCGAGCTCACCGCCCGCGTGAGCGCCGTGTCGTAGCCGTCACGGGTGCCGTCGCGGTCCATGGACGTGAGGAGGATCTCCCCCGCCCCGAGCGACACCGCGCGCTCCGCCCACTGCACGGCATCGATGCCCGTCGGAGTGCGTCCGCCGTGGAGGTGCACCTCCCAGCCGCCGGTGGAGGGGTTGTACTTGGCGTCGACTGCGCACACCACGCACTGTGAACCGAACTCGGCCGCGATCTCGGTGATGAGTGCCGGTCGTTCCACGGCACTCGTGTTCACGCTGACCTTGTCGGCCCCGGCGCGCAGGAGTGCACGCGCATTCGCGAGCTCCCTCACGCCGCCGCCGACCGTGAGCGGGATGAACACCTCGTCCGCGGTGCGCGACACGACGTCCACCATGGTTGCGCGCCGGTCGGACGACGCGGTGATGTCGAGGAACACGATCTCGTCGGCGCCCTGTGCGTCGTAGCGCGAGGCGAGCTCCACCGGGTCACCCGCGTCGCGCAGGCCGACGAAGTTGACCCCTTTCACCACGCGGCCGTCGGTCACGTCGAGACACGGGATCACCCGCGCCACCACGTCGGGGCTCACGACAGCGCCCCGATTGCTTCTGACACCGTGAACCGGTTCTCGTACAGGGCCTTGCCCACTATCACGCCGGCCAGTGCCGGCACGCGTGCGAGCGCGCGCAGGTCATCGAGGCTCCCCACCCCGCCGCTCGCCACCACCGGCACCGGCGACACGCCGGCGGCTGCCGCGAGACCCTCGGTGTCGGGGCCCATGAGCATCCCGTCGCGCGAGATGTCGGTGATCACGAACGCCGCGGCCGACGGGAAGCGTCCGAGCATGTCGGCGAGCATCACACCCGACGACTGCGTCCACCCGTGTGTGGCCACCGTCCCCTCCCGGTGGTCGAGGCCGACCGCGACCTCCACGAGGCGGGACACCGCGTCCACCAACGACGGGTTCTCGACGGCCGCCGAACCCATGACGACTCGCGACACACCAGCCGCCGCCAGTTCGCGCGCATCCCCGGTGCCGCGCACCCCGCCTCCCACCTGCAGTCGTGCACGGCCCGCGAGCGCGGCCGCGACCGCGGCAATCACGGGACGGTTGGTCCCCACCCCGCTGCGCGCGGCATCGAGATCGACCATGTGCACCCATGCCGCACCCTCGTCGACGAAACGCAGGGCAGTGCTCACCGGGTCGTCACCGTAGAAAGTGGTGTCGTCATAGTCGCCCTGACGCAGGCGCACCACGCGGCCCCCGAGCAGGTCGATCGCGGGGAACAGGTTCATGCGGCCGACCCCACGAAGTTCGCGAGCAGGGCGATGCCCGCGGCGGCGGACTTCTCCGGGTGGAACTGCACCGCGAACACGTTCCCCCTGCGGAACGCCACGTTCACCTCTCCCCCGTAGCGGACGGTGGCCACCACGTGCGAGGGGTCGTCGGGGACACCGTGCAGGGAGTGCACGAAGTACATCCACGGTTCGCTGCCGAGGCCCTCCAGCACCGGGTCGGGGGTGCGCACGTCGAGACGGTTCCACTGCATCTGCGGCCGCGGCACACCCGCGGGAATCCACTCCACCCGGCCGGGGATCACCCCGAGACCGGAGTGCGCGGGGTCCTCGTCACTCGAGTCGAAGAGCATCTGCATGCCCACGCAGATGCCGAGGAACGGTCGACCGTCGGCCACTGCCGCGTGCACGCAGCCCTCGAGGCCGCTCGCTCGGAGTGCATCCATGCACGCACCGAACGCACCGACCCCCGGAAGAACCACCGCGTCGGCGGAGTCCGCGACCGCGGGGTCGGTGGTGAGGACGGCGTCGGCGCCGGCCCGCAGCAGTGCCTTCTCTGCCGAGCGGAGGTTTCCTATCCCGTAGTCGAGGACCGCGACGCGCGGGCCGGTCACGAGAGAGTGCCCTTCGTGGAGGGCACCCCCGTGGACTCGACACGCACGGCGTCACGCAGGCACCGCGCGAGACCCTTGAAGGTGGCCTCGATGATGTGGTGCACGTTGCGTCCCGCCTTCAGGTTCACATGCAGCGTGATTCCGGCCGATGTTGCGAGCGACGACACCGCGTGCTCAGCGAGCGACGGGTCGAAGGCGGGGTTCCCGAGAGGCAGGCACTCGGGCAGGGGAACGTCCCATGCCACGAACGGGCGACCGCTCAGGTCGAGTGCGATCTCCACCAGTGCCTCGTCGAGCGGGAACGAGCCGCTCGCGAACCGCCGCACCCCGGCCTTGTCACCGAGCGCGTCACGGATCGCCTCGCCGACGGCGATGGCGACGTCCTCCACCGTGTGGTGGGTGTCGATGTGCAGGTCGCCCTCGGCCTCGACGACGAGATCGAACCCGCCGTGACGTGCCAGTTGGTCGAGCATGTGGTCGTAGAAGGGGATGCCGGTGGACACACGCGACGTCCCTGTGCCGTCGAGGTCGACCGACACCTCGATGCGGGTCTCCTTCGTGTTGCGGCTGCGCTGGGCGGTGCGGCTCATGCACCCATTCTCGCCGTGGGTCAGCGGGTTTCGGCAACCAATTCCGACAGCGCGGACACGAACAGACGGTTCTCCGCCTCGTGGCCCACCGTGACACGCAGACATCCCTCGAGCCCCGGCCAGGACGAGCAGTCCCGCACGAGGATGCCGCGCTCCAGCAGACCCGCCCACACCTCGGCCGACCTGCGGCCCGGGGGACGGAACAGCACGAAGTTCGCCCCGCTCGGCCACACCTCGCATCCGGCCTCCGCCAGCGACCGCGCGATCCTCCCGCGCTCGTTGCGGATGAAGGCCACATTGTCCTCCAGGGCCGCGGTGTGCCCGAGCGCGGCCACCGTCGCGGCCTGCTTGAACGCATCGAGGTGGTACGGCAGCGATGCGACCTCCATCGCCTCCACCACCGCGCGAGGGGCCACCGCGTAGCCCACCCTGAGGGCTGCAAGGGAGAGCGTCTTCGAGAACGTGCGCGTGACGACCAGATTGCCACGGTCGGTCACCATGTCGACCGCCGACCATTCGGAGAACTCCGCGTACGCCTCGTCCACCACCACGAGCCCGGCCGGAGACTCGAGCAGTGTCTCGAGGTTCGCACGGGGCTCCACCGTGCCGGTGGGGTTGTTCGGGTTGCAGAGGAACGTGACCGCGGGTCTCTCGCGTTCGGTCAGCCGCACGATCTCCATGGGGTCCAGGGTGAAATCGGCGCGCCTCTCCCCCTTCACAACCTCGGCGCCGGTGACACGCGCGATCTGTGAGTACATCTGGTAGGTGGGCTCGAACACCGCGACCTTGCGTCCGTGACCGCCGTAGGCGAGCAGCAGCATCTGGAGGACCTCGTTCGACCCGTTGCCCACAATCACATTCGCGGGGTCCACCCCGTGACGGGCGGCGACCCGCTCCCTGAGTACGTGTGCGGACCGGTCGGGATACCTGTTCCACTCCAGCGTTGCCGCGATCCGGCCGAGTTCCTCGGTCCATCCCGGGGGCGGGGGGAACGGTGACTCGTTCGTGTTCAGGCGCACCGGCACGTCAACCTGCGGCGAGTGGTAGTTCGACATCGCCACGATCTGCGGACGCGGCTCGGGCCTGCTCACGGGGCCAACCTACTGTCGGCGCGTCCCGCTAGCGCGCCGATTTCTCGGCCCGCAGCAGCAGCCTGTGGGCCGACAGCAACGCCCGCTCGGCCTCGTACATGGCGGAGGCGAGGTCCTCCTGGTCGGGCCCGAGGCCATCGATGAGACCTGCGATCCTCGTGCGGTAGCGCTCCACCGCCTCGGCAGAGGCCGACAGTTCCGCACGCACCGTGTCGAGTGACATCGCGGCGAGGCTACTTCTTGTGTGCACGCGTCGGCAGTGACGACGACGGGCAGATGTCGGCGAGCTCGCACGAGTCACAGCGCGGCTTGCGTGCGTCGCACACCCGACGGCCGTGCAGGATCAACCGGAGACTGAACCGCCCCCACTCCTGCGGCGGGAGGAACCCGTTCAGGTCGCGCTCCACCTTCACCGGGTCGTCGTTCTCCGTGAGACCGAGCCGCCGCGACAGGCGCCCCACGTGCGTGTCGACCGCGAGACCAGGGAGGTCCCACACCACGCTGCGCAGCACGTTGCCGGTCTTGCGCCCGACACCGGGCAGCGTGACGAGGTCGTCGAGTTCACGGGGCACCTCGCCCCCGTAGGCATCGACGACGCGGCGAGCCATGCCGATCAGGTTCCGCGCCTTCGACTGGTAGAAGCCGGTCGAGCGGATGATCTGCTCGAGCTCGGACGGGTCGGCCGACGCGAGATCGTCCACGGTGGGGTACCGGGCAAAGAGTGACGGCGTCACCATGTTGACCCGCGCATCGGTGCACTGGGCGGACAGGATGGTGGCCGAGAGCAGCTCGTATGCGTTCGAGTGGTTCAGTTCGCACTCCGCGGCCGGGTACAGACCCTCGAGACGGCGTGCGACCTCGCGTGCCCTGCCTGCTGGTGTTCTCGGCTTTGCCACGGACCGAAGGTACCCTCTGCGCGTGCGAACGTTCGATGTCAGGCGCCGTCTCGACGCCTCCGAACGAGCCGAGGTCGACAGGTTGCTCCATGATGCCTGGCGCGCCGACGGCACCCGCCCGATGAGCGACCATCTGTGGCTCGACCTCCGCGAGGGCGGCCGGAAGGGGTTCGCCGGTGTCATCGCGCGCGACTCCGGTCACTCGCACGTGGTCGGCTACTGCCAGGTGTCCCGCGGGAACGGATCGTGGGGGATTGACCTCGTCGTTCACCCCCACCATCGCTACGACATGCACGAGATCGGTCCGCGCCTTCTCGACGAGGCCATCGGCGTGGTGGCCTCCGAGGGTGGCGGGCACGTGCACTGGTGGGTGTTCGAGGCCAACAACGCCCATGCGTCGCTGGCGACGGCGGCAGGTTTCGAGCCCGGCCGGGTGCTGCTGCAGATGCGCCGGTCGCTCCCCCTCGACGACGCGACCGCGGCACTCCGCGGCGACCTCCTCCTCGACGAGTTCCAACCGGGTGCCGACGAGGAAGAGTGGCTCACCGTCAACAACGCGGCGTTCGCACAGCACCCGGAACAGGGTGGATGGACGCTCGACACCATCATGTCGAGACAGTCCGAGCCGTGGTTCGACCCCACCCG
>JBMUAQ010000063.1:0-12179 GCA_049454855.1 Ilumatobacteraceae bacterium | reverse complement strand
ACCGAAGATCGGTGCCTCCTTGTCCTTGTTGATTGCGATGATGTTCTTCGAGCCCTTCAAGCCCACCATGTGCTGGGTGGCACCGGAGATGCCGACCGCGATGTACACGTTCGGCTTCACGACCTTGCCGGTCTGGCCCACCTGGTAGGAGTACGGCACCCAGCCGGCATCGACGATCGCGCGCGACGCACCGGGCGCTCCCTTCAGCAGCTTCGACAGCTCCTCGACCAGCCCGTAGTTGCCGGCCTCGCCGAGACCGCGACCGCCTGACACCACGATGTCGGCCTCGTCGAGCTTCGGACCGGAGGTCTCCTCGACGTGCACGGCCTGCACCTTGGCGCCGCCCGCGGCGCCGAGATCGGGAACCGACACCGCGGTGACCGCTGCCGCCGCGCCGCCGGACTCCTCCGGGGCGAACGACTTCGGGCGGAACGCGGCCAGGTACGGACCCGCACCCGTGAACGTGGTGCTCACGAGGGTGTTGCCGCCGAAGATCGGCGTGGTCACGGTGACCCCGTCAGCAGACTCCGCGACATCGATGTTGTTGGTGATCACGGTGCGCCCCAGCTTCACCGAGAGGCGCGACATCACGTCACGGCCCTCGTAGTTCTGCGGGAACATGATGAGGTCGGGCGTCTCGCCGCCGTCGATCACTGCCTTCATGGCCGCCGAAACGGCGACACCGGGCAGGTTCTGGCCGTGCTCGGCCACGTAGACCTTGGTTGCGCCGTGCGCGCCGACCGCGGCGGCGGCGGCATCACCACCGTTGCCCGTGAAGACGACGACGTTGGATGCGAGCGTTCGCGCCTTGGAGACGAGCTCGAGCGTGCCTGATGTGGGTGCGCCGTTGGCGACCTGTCCGAAGACCCAGATGTTGTTCAGTGCCATGTTCTTCCCGTTCCCGTCTCTCAGATGACCTTCAGGTTCTCGAGGTAGGCGACGATCTTGCCGAACGTCTCGCCGTCGTCCTCGATGATCTCGCCCGCCTGGCGCGCCTCTGCCTGCGCCACGTTCGTGATCTTCTGTCCCGCGCCGTCCCAGCCGACCGGTGACACGCCGAGGTCCGACGCCTTCACTTCCTCGATCGGCTTCGACTTCGCGGCCATGATGCCCTTGAAGCTCGGGTAGCGGGGCTCCACAACGCCGGCGGTGACGCTGATCAGTGCCGGCAACGGACAGGTGACCTCGTCGTAGCCGGCCTCGGTCTGGCGGTCGACCTTGAGTGCGCCGCCGTCGACGGCGACCTTCTTCGCGAACGTGACCGACGGGAGACCGAGGAGCTCGGCCATCTGCTCGGGCACGGTGCCCGTGTAACCGTCGCTCGACTCGGTGGCGGCGATGATGAGGTCGGCACCTCCGAGGCGCTCCACCGCTGCGGCGAGGATGCGCGCGGTGGTGAGTGCGTCGCTGCCCTGCAGCGCGGGGTCGCTCACGAGCACACCCTTGGCCGCACCCATCGCGAGTGCGGTGCGCAGACCGGAGGTCTCGCTGTTCGGTGCCATCGACACCAGGCTCACCTCACCGCCGCCGGCCTTGTCGACCAGCTGCAGTGCCATCTCCACGCCGTAGGCATCGGAGTCATCGAGGATCAGCTTGCCCTCGCGCTTCAGGGTGTTGGTTGACCCGCTGAGCTCGCCGGGGACGGCCGGGTCGGGGATCTGCTTGACGCACACGATCACGTTCATAGGGGCACATTCTTACCCCCGCATCCACACGTCGCCCAACCCAGGAAGCACCCCGGGCGTGACGTTTGTCCCCCGACCCCGAAACCCCCGCTGGTACCGTTTCGGCCTTGCGCCTGCTGCTCGTCGTCAACTCGTTCGCCTCGTCGGTGACCGCCAGGAACACGGTGGTGGTGCACCAGAAGCTGGCCCGGCACCATGACGTGCAGGTCGTGGAGACCAACCGCCGCGGGCATGCCACCCGCTTCGCCCAGGACGCCGCCCGACGGGGCATCGACGCCGTGGTGTCGTTCGGGGGTGACGGCACCCTGAACGAGGTGGCAACGGGGGTGGCAGGCACCGACACGGCGCTCGCTGTGCTGCCCGGGGGGTCCACCAACGTGTTCGCCCGCACCATCGGCATCCCGAACGACGCCCTCGAGGCGGTCGACCTGCTGGTCGGGGCTCTCGACCGCGGCAACATCGCGCCGATCGGCCTCGGCCGGTGCAACGGTCGCTACTTCACCTTCCACACGGGAATCGGGTACGACGCAGCGGTCGTGCGTCGCGTGGAGGAGCGCGCGGCACTCAAGCGGTACGCCGGCCATCCGCTCTTCGTGGTGGCATCGCTGCGCACGTGGGCACTCGACTTCGACCGGTCGGCCCCGCACTTCAGCGTGGACTTCGGCGACGGGAACCCCGTGGGCGATGCGTACTTCACGATCGTGATGAACACGAACCCCTACACGTTCCTCGGGAACAGGCCGCTCGACCTCGTCCCCGGCACGGAGCCGGGTGCGGGGCTGTCTGTCGTCACCTTCCGTTCCATGAACGCCGGCCACATCCTGCGGTCGCTCGGCTCCGCGCTGAAGGGCGGCGGCATCCCCGATGCGCCGTGGCTCGACATCCGTCGCAACGTGGCGTCGCTGTCGGTGGGCAACCCGGTGTCGTTCCCGTACCAACTCGACGGTGACTACCTCGGCGAGACGCAGCAGCTCGGGTTCGAACACGTTCCCGACGCCGTGCGTCTCGTGCGCAGCGGCGCCTGACCCCTACCCGCCGGGCGCCCACCCGAGACCGAGGGCGGAGCGGGCGATGTCCGGCACGTTCGTGACGATGCCGTCCACTCCCCACCCGGCGAGCTCCTCGATGCGGGCCGGGTCATCCACCGTCCACACGTTCACCTGCAGGCCCTCCGCATGGAACTGCTCCACGCATGCCCTGGTGAGGAAACGGTCCCACGGATGCAGGGCGATGTGGCCGGAACGGGCGAGGTCACGGGCCGTGCGGGCGGCATCCTCGTCGCGCACACCCACCGTGAGCCACGCCGTGCGCACCGACGGCAGGAGCGTGCGCACCGCGTCCACCGTGCGACGGTTGAACGAGGAGATCACCCAGCGTGGGTCCTCGCCGCGCTGCGCGAGGTGACCCGCAACGGTGGCCGCCAGCGAATCGTTCCCGTCGAAGTCGACATCCTCGTGCCAGTTCTTGATCTCGATGTTCACCCACATCCCCTCGCAGGCATCGAGTGCCTCGGGCAGCATCGGCACGTGTGCGGGGAGGTCTGCCGCGTCGAGGTCGACGATGTTGCGACCGTCGGCGAGATGGTCGTCGTGGTGCACCGCCATCGCCCCGTCACGACAGCGACGAACGTCGAGCTCCACTGCGTCCGCGCCCATCCGGCCCGCGGTGCGGAACGCGGCGAGCGTGTTCTCGGTCTCGGCACGCGACGCACCCCGGTGGGCGATGATCTGGGGAAGGTCCGCCACGGTGTCTCCGGAATCTGGGGGACATGTTGTCCACCGGTCTGTGGATAACAAAATACACGGCTGGAACTTCGGCGGAACCTTTGTCACCCACCCGGTTCGTCCGTAGCGTTCCCAGATGTCCGGTTCGCCGGGCACCCCCGTCGAAGCGCCTCGTGCGCCAGGAACAACCGAAGGAACCGATCGTGTCGATCCTCGCATCCGCACTGGCACTCGGAAACGCCGATTACTCGTGGCGCAATCGCGCGGTGTGCCGGGACACGGATCCCGAGTTGTTCTTCCCGGTGGGAACCACCGGACAGGCCCTGTTGCAGATCGCGAAGGCCAAGGGTGTGTGCTGTCAGTGCCCCGTGAAGGACGAGTGCCTCGACTTCGCGATGGAGACCAACCAGGACACCGGCATCTGGGGCGGGTTCTCGGAGGACGAGCGGCGCCAGATGCGACGCCAGGCCGCCGCCCGCGCGCGCAACGCCGTCACGCACCAGCAGGCCTGAGTTCAGTCCGCCCGGGTTCCCCGGTCAGGACTCCTCGGGCATGGGAACGCGCAGTTCGATCGCCGTCCCGTTGTGACCCGGCCGCGCAATCAGGGCAGCCTCGTCCAGTTCGGCCCGTGTTGCACGGCGCATCTGGATGGAACCACCCAGTTCGGTGGTGACCAGCGTGCGCACGATGGAGAGACCGAGTCCGGTCTGGGCACCGAGGTCGAAACCTTCGGGGATCCCGAGACCGTCGTCCACCACCTTGATCACGAGCTCTCCGCCGTCGTGGGACAGGTTCACCACCGCGTTGCCGCCGCCGCTTCCCTCAGGGAAGCCGTGGTCGATCGAGTTCTGCAGCAGCTCGGTGAGCACGACCGAGAGAGGCGTCACCACCGTTGCGGGCAGACGTCCGCCGTCACCGACGACGGTGAAACGCATCGGTCGGTCGGGTGACTGCAGTCCTTCCTCCACCAGCCGCAGCAGCGGCCGCACGATCTCGATGAACGCGACGTCGTCGCCCGCCTCGCGCGAGAGCGTCTCGTGCACGAGCGCGATGGTGCGGATCCTCCGCACCGATTCCGCCACGGCGGCCTTGGCCTCCTGCGACTCGAGGCGGCGCCCCTGGAGCCGCAGCAGGGACGAGATCGTCTGCAGGTTGTTCTTGACGCGGTGGTGGATCTCGCGGATCGTTGCGTCGCGCGACAGGATCATCCGGTCACGGCGGCGCAGTTCGCTCACGTCGCGCAGCAGCATGATGGCCCCGGTGGCATGCCGCGAGCCGGAGCCGTCGCGTTCCACCAGAGGGATGCAGCGCGTGAGGAGCGTGACCTCCGGCGTCTGGTCGAACTCCTCCACCACCGGCTCGCACCGCTCGAATGCCTGCCGCACCGAGCTGTCGATGACCCCGAGCTCGGCGAGCGTCTGGCCCACGAGCGTGGCCGTGATGCCGACGCGGTGGAGCGCCGACGTTGCGTTCGGGGAGGCGTAACGGATGCGTGCACCGGCATCGAGCACCACCGCACCGTCCCCCACGCGCGGTGCGACGCTGCTGTCGGCCACGCGCCCCGAGAACGGGAACTCCCCCGCGGCCACCATGTCGCTGAACCGGTCGAACAGCTCGAGGTAGGTGCGCTCCAGTTCCCCGGGCTGGCGGCCGCTGCGCCGCGACCACTCCCTCGTCAGCACCGCCACCGTCCGGCCCCCGTGGCGCACCGGGATGGCCACCATGAGGCACTCGTCCTCGCTGCCCGCGACCTTCACCTCCCCCTCGCAGACCGTTCCGGTGCGGAATGCGTCGTCGACGAGCGTGCGCTCACCGGCCGGGTACCTCGTGCCGACGAAGTCGGTGACGTACAGCGTCTGGCCTGTGGCCGCACGCACCTGGGCGAGCACCACCCAGCCGCCGTCGGTGGTTGGGGCGTGCAGCATCAGGTCGGCAAAGCAGAGGTCGGCGAGCATGCCCCACTCGCCAATCAGGTTCACCACGTGCGTGGTGTCCTCCTTCGAGAGCTCTGTGTGCTGGCGCGCAAGTTCGCCGACTGTGGGCATCGGTCACCTCCCTGACAAGTCTGCCCTACTGCCGTCCGACGGCGACGGCTATCGACTCCAGCACCGCCGACTGGTCGGCCCCGGTCACGAGGGGCACGACCCGCACATCGCCCACGGAGGCACGGAGACGTTCCGTTCCCGCAGCATGACGGCGGGCCGTGTCGGTCACCCGCCGGTGCACGGACTCCACGGCGGCGAGCGCGGCCGCGGCGTCGATGCCCGGGACACGTGCGGTGACCTCCTGCTCGGTCGGCAGTGGCTCGGGGCCGCCACCGGTGATGACCCGGTTCGCCACCGCGGTCGACACGTTCATGTTCCTGGCGCGCAGGCGCTCGGTGAGGTACACGGCCTCCTCGACCGAACCGGACTCAGCGGACGCAACCACCACACAGCGCACCCGGTCAGAGGAGAGCAGGCGCTCCACCTCGTCGGCACGTGCCACGAAACCCTTCTCCATCGACTGCAGCAGAACGAAGAACTCCGCGACGTCGCCGAGGAACTGCGCACCGAGCAGCCTGTCGGCCACCAACAGGAACGGCTTCGTGGCCACTGCGGCAAGGCGGTTGCGGTACGGGAACGTGAGCCAGCGCAGCAGGCGCCCGCCGAAGAACTCGCGCATCCTCTGCGGCGCGAACAACAGGTCGAGCCCGTTGCGGGAGGGCGGCGTGTCGACAACGACGAGGTCGAGATCATTGGCCGCCGACAGCTCGTTCACCTGCTCCATGGCCATGTAGTCGTGGCTGTTCACGAAGCGCGACGTGATGTTGTCGTACAGGGGGTTGCGCAGCACGCGCTCCGCCGTCGCCCGGTCGCGTGCGTGCCGGCGGATGAGCGCATCCCATCCGGCCTTGGTGTCGAGCATCCGCACCGAGAGCGAGCCCGGACCCTCCACCGCAACGGACCCGTGACCGGCGGTCGCGATGCCGAGCGCCTGGGCGAGACGCCTCGCGGGGTCGACGGTGATCACGAGAACCCGCTCACCCGCACGCGCGGCGGCAAGGCCGACTGCGGCCGCGGTGGACGTCTTCCCCACCCCGCCGCTTCCGCAGACGATCACGAAGCGCGGCGCGGTCACGCCGGCACCCCCGCGATCTCCCGTGCGAGTCGTTCGCACACCTCTCGTTCGTCCCCCGCCACGGCGGGCAGCTCCACGACCGGCACACCGAGGCCCGCGAGCTCGGCGGTGGCCTCGGTCTGGGCGCGCCGGCGCTCCACTGCCGTGCGCACCGAACGCGCGTGTGCCGGGGCGACCGACGCGAACCAGGGGTCCCCCGCGAGCAGTTCGGCACCGTGCGGCACGGCCGGCTCGGCTGAGTTCACCATCACTGCCGCGACCTCCGTGCGGGTGCCCGCACGCAGTCGGTCCACCAGTTCCACCGTCTCGGTCACGGGCAGTTCCTCCGGCGTGGTGACGACCACCACCGCGGTGGTTGCGGGGTCGTCGAGAATGGCGAGCATCCACGCCGTCTGGTCGCGCAGCGGACCGCGTGGCACGAGCGAGTTGATCGTGCGCGGCGACGCGATCTGCGCCACGATGTGCCCCGACGCCTCGGCGTCCACCACCACGAGGTCAAAATGCCTCTCGCGCACCTCCCAGCACACCTTGCCGACCCCGAGGACCTCCTTCACACCGGGTGCGGCATCGGCGACGAAGTCGAACGTGGAGGCGAGTGCGCTGAGGTCGGGCAGGAGCGGGAGACGCAGGTGTATGCGCACGTACTCCTGCAGCGAGCGGTCGGTGCGCATCACCATCGCCGACAGGTTGGGCGCCACCTCAACCGGGTCGTAACCGATTCCCGTCGCACCGAGCGCACGGGGCACGGCATCCGAGCCGTCCATGCCGCACACCAACGTGCGCACGCCTCTCCCTGCTGCCGCACGCGCGAGCGCACACGCCACGGCTGACTTCCCCGTTCCCCCCTTGCCCGTGACGAACAGCAGGCGCCGGTCGAGGAGGTTCGTCAGGTCAGCCGCCGAAACCGATCTTCGGGCCCGACTGGTCGCTGCCGATCTCGACGAACGCAATCTTCGCGGCGGGGATCGCCACGTCACGGCCCTTCTTGTCGGTGAGCCAGAGTGTCTCCACCTTGCCGGCGAGCGCCTGCTCCACCGTGGCCTTCAGCGCCTCGCGCTTCTTGGGGTCGTCCTCGACCTCGATCGAGATCTCGCGGGGTGACTGGGTGATGCCGATGCGGATGTCCACGGGTACGAGGCTACGGGTTCAGCCGAGCGACAGCTTGCTCGAGAAGATGCGCTTGGGGCGCATGGCGAGGATCTCGGCGGCGAGACGGTGGAACGCGGCCCCCGCCTCGGAGTCCGGGGCGACCGCCGCGATCGGCCTGCCGTCGTCGCCGCCCTCGCGCAGCTCGGTGACGAGCGGGATCTGCACGAGGAGGGGGACATCCAGTTCCTCGGCGAGCGACGCGCCGCCACCGCTGCCGAACAGGTCGTAGCGCTTGCCGTCGTCACCGGTGAACCACGACATGTTCTCGATGACACCGCGCACCGGCAGGTTGACCTTCTTCGCCATTGCGGCCGACAGGCGGGCCACCTTCTGCGCCGCGGGCTGCGGCGTGGTGACCACGAGCACCTCGGCCTTCGGCAGGTACTGGCTGAGCGACAGTGCGATGTCGCCGGTTCCCGGGGGCATGTCGATCAGCAGATAGTCGGGCTCGTCCCAGAACACGTCGGTGAGGAACTGCTCCAGTGCCTTGTGCAGCATCGGCCCGCGCCAGATCACGGCCTCGCCGTCGGGCACGAAGTAACCGATGGAGATGCAGCGCACTCCCCATGCCTCGGGGGGCAGCAGCATGTTGTCGATCACGACGGGTTCACGGTCGGCACCCAGCATTCGGGGGATGGAGAAACCGTAGATGTCGGCATCGACCACGCCGACCTTCTTGCCGGCGGCCGCGAGCGCAACGGCCAGGTTCGTGGTGACACTGCTCTTGCCCACACCTCCCTTGCCCGATGACACCAGGATCGGCTTGGTGCGGGAGTCCTTCGCGGCGAACGGGATGGCACGTCCCTGCGCATGACCGTGGGCCGCGTTGGAGCCTGCGGTTGCGGCCGGGTCACCGTGCACGATCTCGCGCACCCGCGCACGCTCGGCGTCCGTCATCACGCCGAAGTCGATCGCCACGTTGCCGTTCGGCGACAGCGGCGCGACCGCGGAGGTGACCCTGTTCTGGATCTCGTTGCGCAGCGGGCAACCGGGAACGGTGAGCACCACCGTGAGCGACACACCGTTCGCGGTGACCGCGACGTCACGGACCATGCCGAGGTCCACGATGGAGCGGTGAAGCTCGGGGTCCTCCACCGGGCGCAGGGCCTCGATGATCTCGTCGGTGGTGGCAGGCATGGTGTCTCCGGTGGGGTTCGGCCGAATTAGCACTACGGCGATAGGTAGAATACCGACATGGCCCGAGCGAACGACACGGCACCTGTCACGGTCACGCCCGTGATGACGCCGAAGGCGTTCACCGCCACCGTGTCCGCACTCACGTCGGCGTTCGGTGACCCCACCCGTCGTGCCATCTACCTGTTCGCGCGCGAACACGAGGCTGGTGTCACCGCATCGCAGGTGGCGGAGAAGTTCGACCTGCACGCGAACGTGGCCCGCCATCACCTCGACAAGCTCGCCGCCGGCGGGTATCTCGAGGCGAACGTGGAGAAACCGCTCGGTGCAGGCGCCGGCCGGCCCTCGAAGCACTACAGGGTTGCCAGCACCGCGCAGGACCTCGAGTTGCCCGTGCGCACGGACGATCTCGTGTTGTCCCTGCTCGGCAAGGCACTCGCCGCACTGCCCCCGGACAGCGCGCACCAACTCGCCGAACAGGTGGGCCGCGACTACGGCAGCGCGATGGCCGCGAGCCTCACGGGCGTCGACGCGAACGCGGGTCACCGTTCGCTGCGTTCGGCGATCCAGGCGGTGGCCGATGCGCTCACCGCCCACGGCTTCGCCGCCCACGCCGATGCCACGTCGAACAAGATGCGGATCATCACCAGCCACTGCCCCTTCGGCGACGTGGCCATCGAGCACCCCGTGATCTGCGCCGTCGAGCGCGGCATGGTGAAGGGGATGCTCGAGGCGCTCTACGGCGAGACGAACCCCGAGACCATCGGGTCGCTCCCCTCGGGCGACACGCTCTGCATCACCGCCGTCTGAACGACGGGGCGCGGTCAGTCGCCCCAGACGCGCTGCTCGAGGAACGGGTCCCCGTACATGTGGTACCCGTTGCGCTCCCAGAAGCCCGGCTTGTCGCGGTCGATCAGTTCGAGGCCGCGCAGCCACTTGGGCGACTTCCAGAAGTACAGGTGGGGCACCAGCAGGCGCACCGGGCCGCCGTGGATCGGCTCGAGCGGCTTGCCGTCGAACTCCCACGTCACGAGGCACTCGTCGCGCACCGCGTCGGGCAGGGGCATGTTCGCGGTGTAGCCGAACTCCGCGTGCCCCATGAGATGTGTTGCCTGGGGCTGGATGCCGGCGCGGGCGAGGATGTCGCTCACGCGCACACCGCGCCAGACGGTGTCGAACTTCGACCACTTGGTGACGCAATGGATGTCGGTGGTGACGGTGATGCTCGGCATCGACGTGAGTTCCTCGAACGTCATCGTGTACGGACGCTCGACCAGTCCGCCCACCGTGAGGGTCCACTCCCCCGGTGCATAGTTGGGCACATCGCCCACGTGAAGAACGGGGAAGCGGTCGGTGAGGTACTGACCGGGCGGCAGACGGTCGCCGTCGTACCCCATCTCGATGACTTCCCTGCGGTTGCGTTCGAAGAATCCCACGCGCAGAGTCTGCCCTGTCCCCGGCTGCGCCACGACGGTTACGGTGGGCACATGGCGATCTACCTCATCCGTCATGCGAAGGCGCTGAGCCGCTCCGGCTGGACGGGGAGCGACAACGACCGACCCCTCTCTGACGAGGGACGGGCACAGGCCCTCACCATCGGCGAGGAATGGGCGGGCGAGACCCCGGTGGCGGTGCTCTCGAGCCCCCGCCTGCGCTGCCGCGAGACCGTGCAGCCCCTGGCCGACTGTTTCGGCCTGGAACTGCGGGTGGAGCCCACGCTCGACGAGGACACCCCGTTCGAGCGCGCCCTCGCGATGCTCGAGGAGGCACCCGACGCAACGGTGTGCTGCAGCCACGGCGACGTGATCCCGGCCGTGATGGACGCCCTCGTGCGCCGCGGTCTCGAGCTCACCGGTTCGAGGGGCGCTCTCCGCAAGGCCGCGATGTTCGTGGTGCACCGCGAGAACGGCCGCTTCGTGCGCGCCGAGCTTGTCGACCCGCCGGCAGGCTGATCACTTCCCGTCGAGTGCGGCCCCGATCTCGGCCTCGATCCCCTCGACGAACTGGCGGACCTCCTGCGGCGGGTTGTTCGCGGTGCATTCGTCGATCTGCGGCTTCGCCTTCGCTGCGTCATTCATGAAGCGGAAGAGCACGATGCCGAGGAAGCACGCCGCATCGGGGTACGAGGGGTCGGCGGTGCGGGCCTTCGCGAGGTCGGCGACGACGGTTGCGAACGCGATGTCACGGATCCGGCCCGTGGCGTTCCGTGCCGTGAGCGCGACAATCCACGCGCGGTACGTGAGCGCCTCCACGTTGTCCGGGTCGGTGCGCAGCACCTCGGTGTAGAGCTCGATCGCGCGCTCCGGGTTGCTGAAGTTCAGCTGGCGTGCGGTGGACAACCGGGTTGCGGTGCTCTGCTCGATCCCGCCCGAGAGACTCTCCCCCGGCAGCCGCTGTCCCGCGGACGCCGCCACCAAGAAACCGCTTCCCGCCGCCAGTGCCACCACCACGAGCACGGCCACGACGGCCCGCCAGCGCGGACGGCGCAGCGGAGGGGTGTCGTCGGGCCGGTCGATCTCGGTGCCCGACAGCTGGCGTGCGATCGCCGCGGCGCGCGCGGTGTAGTCGGCACGCAGCGCGGCATGGTCGTCGGGCTCGATGTCACCGGCCTCCAGCTCGCGGTCGAGGTCGCGCAGGGAGTCGAGCAGGAAGTCGAGCTGCTCGGTGAGAATCTCCCGTTCGGGGCGCTCCGGCGAAGAGTCGTCAGCAGCGCCGCTCACGGGAGGTCGTCCTCGTCGAGCAGGGCTTCCACCAGTGCCACGTCCTCGGCGGAGGGCTCTGACGGGTCGCGCCGCCAGCGGCGGAACGCAAACCCGAGACCTGTGACCGCGCAGACCGCGGCGAACACAGGCAGCACCCACACCAGCGCGTCGAGCCCGGTGGCCCGCGGCACGAGCAGCACCCGGGCGTTGAACGATGCGGCGATGCCCGCGATGATCCCGTCGTCGTCGAGCTGCGCGGCGGCCACATCGCGCGCAATCTGGTTGCGTATGGCCTCGGCAGCTGGCGCACGCGATGCGTACACGCTCTCGCCGTCGCAGGTGGGGCAGGCGACCCGACGCGAGATCGCGTCGATCCGCTCGCTCTGGGTCAGCGGACCGTTGTCACGGGTGCCGCCGACGGTCAGCAGCACCACCACGGCGAGGAACATCACCATCCACGACGGCCACGACTTCACGCGCCGGGCGAGGGTGCTCATGACTCCCCCGCATCGGCCGCACGCATCTCGTCGACACGCTGCTCGAGGAACCCGCGCGAGATCTCCCCGACCACACGGAGCCGCACGAACCCGTTGGGGTCGACCACCCATGTCTCCGGCACCTTGGCCACACCGAACGCCACCGCGATCGCGCCGTCGTCGTCGCGT